>CAISCV010000282.1 GCA_903883945.1 uncultured Chitinophagaceae bacterium
CATTTTACAACAATATGTACTTCAACTTCAACTTGTATTATTCTCAACATTACGAACCGAGGGACTATCAGAGTGTGCAATTGAATACAAACATCAATGGGCAATTCAAAAGCCTTGGCTATTACTATGTTACTTTGAATGTGAATGCAGCGCAGCACGATTATTACGAACCACGTACAGATGGCTACTACTTTAAACGACCTGGTAGCTGGATGCTTGGGTTTTATATTCAGAGTAATGATGCCAAGAAGTTCTCTTATAACTATGGGTTGTTCCATCGGTTCTATCATACAGATGGTTCTACCTCAGACGAAATAGATCTTACAGCACAATACAGGTTTAATAAGAAACTTTCTGCCAATTTAAATAGTACTATTACCCTTCAAAACAATAGTCTAGGCTATACAACCAACTTGAATGATAGTGTCATCTTTGCCTTGAGAGAAGTGAGGAGTGTGGAGAATATTTTAACAACAAAGTATAACTTCACTAATACAATGGGCATTAGTTTTAGATTGAGGCACTATTGGAGCGAAGTGATGAATCACCAGCTATATAATCTCTCTCAGTATGGGGGCCTTACAAAGATTGCGGGCATCAGTACCGATGCAGATTACAATATTAATTACTTCAATATAGATATGGTGTATACGTGGCAGTTTAGATTAGGCAGTTTTTTTACGATAACCTGGAAGAATGCTATTGCCACTTCCGATTTGCTTACTTATCAGACATATACTAAGAACTTCAACAACACACTTGCTAGCCCCGAACAAAATATCATTTCGTTTAAGTTAATTTACTTTTTAGATTATCTCGACTTTAAGAAGCATAATAAATAAAATTAATCTTCAATTGACATATATTGCGTTATCAAAACAATCTTTTAACTGATAAAACAAACGATTATGTCAACAGGAACAAAAGAAAGCCCTTGGATACTTAAGACACCGCCGCTTTCATCGGACTTTACTATGCACAAAGACATTAAGGATGGTAAAGAAATACTTGTTTGCACTGTAGGCAAAACGGTATTGCATTATGATTATCGTTGTCTTGCCGACCTACATGCTATGCTAAAAAGTCACGGCGATTGGATGGAGCTTGGCAGTACCGATGAACAGAAACCAGCAAAGGATGGTACCGTAGAAGCTTGGGGGCGATCAGAAAATAACCCAATTGGTGGTTGGTATGGGCTTAAAAAGGGTTTACGAGGCCGTTTTGGTATGTACATTCCCCCTTTGATGGAGGTACTAGGCCTAGCAGAATTAACCCATGACCCTAAAGGGAATAAGATGAGGGCGAAGCGTGATTAATGTCAGCAGCGGAGTTGTTATTGGTATCAGCAGGGTTGTTATTGGTATCAGCAGAGTTGTTTTTGGCATCAGCAGAGCTGTTATTGGTATCAGCGGAGCTGTTATTGGCATCAGTAGAGCTGTTATTGGCATCAGCAGGGTTGTAAATGGTAAATCAAGATGTTAGGTCAACTTTTAAAAATTTTATTACACTGCCTTTTATACATTGTATGTAGAAACTTTCGCTTAAATATTAGACCACTTCTGAAATTGAAGTTGCCCCCACTATGCTACTCTGCGAGGAACGAAGGAGCCTTTTGATAGTACAAAATAACCAGCATTGTTAAACCTTTACATCGTTGACATGACGCTCTTAGGTTTAGAGAAGGCTTAAACCAAAAAACACGTGTTTCCCATTTTTTTCTATTGTGCCTGATGAACCATTCGCACGGACGTTTGTAAAGTTTATGATGTTTAAAACATAAATAATAAATGTTTAATTTCCTAAAGAGGTCCAATGAATACTAATTGATTGTAGTAGAATATTGTAACATCAAAATAACAAATTGAAAAGTAGGGGATAACTACTTTCGCCGTGTAATGAACAAACTGATAAAATATAATATGAAACATACATTGTTAGGGTTCTTTCTATTATTAATACTGCTACCTGCAATTTCCTTTTGCCAACAAACCAAAAACAAATTCACTATAAGCGGAATAGTGCTAGATAAAGAAACGGGAGAATCGTTGATAGGTGCAAGTGTGGGAATTGTTGGTCAGAAAGGGCTAAGTACTGTAACTAACTCTTATGGGTTTTACTCGGTAAGTGCAGCGCCGGGACATTATCAGCTAATTATTAGTTTCTCTAGCTTTAAAACAGATACGATTGAAGTTGAGTTGAACAAGAACCTTACCATGCAGATAAACTTGTCTAAAAGTAGTGCCTTACTAGAAGAGGTAATTGTTACGAGCAGGCGTAAAAGTGATAATATTTCCCGTCCGATTATGGGTGTACAAAAACTTTCAATCGAAGAGATAAAGAATATACCTGTTTTGTTTGGTGAACAAGATGTATTAAAAACATTACAGCTTTTACCGGGTATAAAAAGTGCTGGGGAAGGCAATGGCGGCTTTTACGTAAGGGGGGGTGGTGCTGACCAAAACTTAATATTGCTAGATGAAGCTGTGGTATACAATCCATCACATTTGTTAGGTTTCTTTTCTACCTTCAACTCGGATGCCATTAAAGATTTAACGGTTTATAAAGGAGGGATGCCATCTGAATATGGCGGAAGATTGTCCTCTGTATTAGATATCAAAATGAATGATGGCGACAATAAGAAATTTAGGTTTAATGGGGGGATTGGACTCATCTCTTCCCGATTTACAGCAGAAGGACCTTTGAATAAAGACAAGGGTTCGTTTATAATAAGTGCAAGAAGAACGTATGCTGATGTGTTTTTAAAACTATCAAAGGATACAAGCATCAATAAAGATATCTTATATTTTTATGATGTAAATGCAAAAGCAAATTATAAACTAAGCGACAAAGACCATCTTTATCTATCTGCCTATACCGGTAGAGATGATCTAGGACTAGGTAGTATTTTTGGCATCAATTATGGAAACCTTACGAGTACGCTTCGCTGGAACCACGTATTCAACAGCAGACTATTCTCTAATTCTTCGCTCATCTATTCTAATTATAACTACGTAATAGATATTACGGCTGGTACAAACAATATATCTATTACCTCTCGTATACGTGATTGGAATTTGAAACAAGATTTTCAATACTTTATCAATGCAAACAATAAACTAAACTATGGTATTGACGTAAAAAGGCATAGCATATTGCCAGGAAATATAACTGCTTCTGGAACTTCTAGTTTCAATGATGTAAACTTGCAAAAGAAATTAAGCCTAGAGAGTACTGCTTATATTTCGCATGAATGGAGTGCAACCCCCACCATCAATATTACCTCTGGGGTGCGATTATCTAACTTCAGTGCATTGGGCCCTGGTACTTTTTATACCTACAATACGGATGGAACTACGAAGGATAGCAGCACTTATTCCTCAGGAAAAATTGTAAAGGCCTATACTTATTTAGAACCAAGGTTTGCAGCGAGTTACAAGTTGAGAGAAGACAAATCTATTAAGTTCTCTTACACCAGAAATGTACAGAACTTACATTTATTATCTAATTCTACCGGCACTAATCCGACTGACTTATGGATAGGAAGCAGCAACAATGTAAAGCCGGAAATTGCTGATCAGGTTTCTGTTGGTTACTATCAGAACTTTAAGAATAACCTCTACGAGTTCTCTGCTGAAACCTATTATAAGGACATGCAGAACCAGATAGATTATAAAAATGGGGCGCAATTGAGGGCAAATGAGAATGTGGAAAACGAACTCTTATTTGGTAAAGGCAGATCTTATGGACTAGAACTATTTTTAAAGAAAAAGTATGGAAGGTTCAATGGATGGATTGGTTACACATTATCTAAATCAGAAAGAAAGATTGATGGTATTAACAACAACCAATGGTATAATGCTACGCAAGACAGAACCCATGAATTATCTGTAGTAGGTATCTATAAGAAAAATGATAAATGGACATTCTCTTACACTTATGTTTACTACACAGGAAATGCGGTTACTTATCCTAGTGGGAAGTACACCCTTAATGGACAGGTTTTCTTTTATTATCCTGAAAGAAACTCTTACCGTGTTCCTAGCTATAGCAGACTAGACCTTGCAGCTACACTGCAAGGAAAGAAAACTAAGAAGTTTGATAGTAACTGGAGTTTCTCTATTTATAATGCACTAAATCATGCGAATGCATACAGTATCAACTTCCAGGTAGATCCTAATGACCCTACTAAAACGCAGGCGGTTAAAACAACCCTGTTCAAGTTTGTTCCATCAGTTACTTACAACTTTAAATTCTTATAAATGATACCGTTAAAAAACATAAAATACCTATTGATAGTTGTGTTCTTTTCCTTGGTTGCTTGCAAAAAAGTAATCACTTTAGATTTATCCACTGCGCCTACTACTATTGTAATTGAAGGCAATATTACCAATGAACCAATACCTTATCAGGTAAGCATCACTAAGACAGTTGGGTTTTATCAAAATAATACTTTCCCGAATGTAAGTGGTGCGGTTGTTAAAATTACGGATAGTACTATGGGCATAACAGATAGTCTGGTAGAGGGTAAGGCTGGTATCTATACTACCTCTAAACTGTTTGGGGTTATTGGGCATACCTATCTTTTGGACGTAATTGCAGAAGGAAAAGAGTATAAAGCTTCTTCTACTATGCCAAAGCAAGTGACACTAGATTCTATCTCTTTTCTTACTACCGCTGCCTTTGGAAAATTTAATACCAATGCAGTTGTAAACTTTCAGGATCCTCCTGGTGTTTCTAATTACTACCACTTCATTGAGACTTTTAGAAACATTCCTCCCAAACAAATACACGTATTTGATGATAGAATTTCTGATGGCAGGTATATTTCCAGACAACTATTTAATGATAGCACCATCATCCACAGAGATACAGTGGATGTAGAAATGCAATGTATTGATAAGAATGTTTTTAGCTATCTGGAAGAGTTAAGTGGGCAAGATGCCACCAATGGGCAACCTACCTCACCAGCCGACCCAACGAGTAATATTACCAATGGCGCTTTGGGCTATTTTAGTGCACATACAACACAAAGAAAGAGAGTGGTGTTTCAGTAATGGTAGAATTCATAAAGATACTTTTACATTGTATTTCTCAAATAATCAATTATTTGATATTTTGCGTAAAAAATATTTCGTCAATCCTTTACATTAGTTAGGCACATTTCCGGTGATTTACATCTAATTTGGTCTATTACATTTTTTACTATTCTCCATACAGCTTTCGCTACTGCAATAACGTTTAATCCCCATACGTTTATTGTTGATACATTGCAACATTATGGGAATAATAATTTTTCTTGTTGAAGATGAAAAGCTGTTTGCTGATAATATAAAGCTGATGATCGAGTATTATGAAGGGTATAAAGTGTATCACTTTACGAGTGGGCTCGATGCTTTGGCTGCTGCCAAAACCATTGAACCAAATCTAGTAATTAGTGATGTAAAGATGCCTTTAGTAAATGGTTTTGAGTTTTGTGAACTTTTCCGAAATGCAGGATTTCATCATGTCCCATTTCTATTCCTTACTTGTAGTGCCAATTTTGATGATATGCGTAAAGGGATGAATCTAGGTGCAGATGACTACTTAGTAAAACCTGTAAAAATTATAGATCTTATTAAGGCAATTAAAATAAGGCTAAAGCGAAGTGTTAAAATACAAGAAAAATACTTGATTGTAAAAGATACAAATACTAGGGTGTTTCGGTAGTTACCTACCCTGCTAATATTTCATAACTCATAGTTTGCGTAATCTGGGTCAAAGGCTCATCATTTCTTTAAACTTTACTGTTTGCCTACGGCTTATTTCTATCCGATCGCCTCCTTTAAGGTCAACTAGTAGACCGCCATTAAAATAAGGTTCGATTTTTTCGACCCAACGTAAGTTGATTACATGTTTACGGTTAGCACGAAAGAATATTTTATCGTCTAAACGTTCCTCCAATGCATTTAAAGATTTTAAAATTAAAGGCTTATTAGTTCCAAAAAATACTTTAGCATAGTTGCCCACACTTTCAAAGTATCTGATGTCGCCAAGTTTCACAAACCAGCAACGCTCTCCATCTTTTACAAACACCTGGTCATTTTCACTCAACAAACCACGGTTGTTAGCTGGTTGTGTAGTTGCTTTTTCTCTAGCTATTTCTTCTCGGATTTTAGTAATAGCTTCCGACAATCTTTTAGGCTCTATAGGCTTCAAAAG
>CAISCV010000283.1 GCA_903883945.1 uncultured Chitinophagaceae bacterium
CAAGGCGTAAGCAATGCCAGATACGATGCAAAAACAGTAGTAGGTATCCCCAATACCGGTGCGCCCACTACCGAAAGGGTATTGTAAATAAGGTTTACGAGTACATCGAAAAGGGCATCTTCGATATCAAATTGATCTTTTAAACTTGCCATTCTATTATTTTTTGTGTTATCCCCTTTCCCGAAAGAAATGTTGGTGGGGACTACGGATGAATTTTATTTTTTGAATTCGTTTTATCTCCAACAGTTTATATACTAGGGAAATGAGAGTCTTTCGCCATAATTACAGTGCTGATGACAATAAATTATTATCATAAAAACTATTTTCAGGAGCCGTGGAAACATTTCTAGAGGCCTGAAAAGAATTTCTAGAGGCCGGGAAACTTTTTCTAGATGACTGGAAAACTTTTCCAGATGCCTAGAAACTTTCTCTAGGGGCCGGGAAATAATTTCCAGATGTCTGGAAATATTTTCTATATGTCGGGAAATGTTTTCTAGATGTCGGGAAAACATTTCCCGGTCATAATCCCAACTATGTTTAACAAATAAATGGCTTAAAACAAACCTTAAAAGAGAAGAAAAAGGGGTAGAAATTAAAGAATATAGGATTGAGGACGAACTAAGATAATAGAGGGGGATGCTCTTTGTGCGGGCAACTATAGCGTTGCTACTGTTCAAATGGAAGTATGTAGGTCATAAGAAACAAAAGTAACGGTTAATGATTAATGTTTAATGTTTAATAATTGTACCCCATTAAGTCTTTTCTTCATTAATCAATAAACATTACTCAATTAAACATTATTGCGTCAGCCCTTTTACTTCAAATATTTTTGGCCAGTATTTACCGGTTATAAACAGTCGTTTGGTGGTGCTGTCGTAGGCAATACCATTTAGTACCTCCGCTTTGTCGAGCAATTCGGGGAAGTACTTCTCTTTGGTACCTGCAAAATCGGCTTTGCCCAACACCTTTCCACTTTCGGGGTCTATCTTAATAATCACATCCGTTTGCCAGATATTTGCTAATATGTAACCGTTGATGTATTCCAACTCATTTATGTTGGCAACAGGCCCGTTGTTGTCGGTAACCCCTACAATACTCAGCACTTTAAAGGTTTCGGGATCACGGAAATAAAGGTTGTTGCTGCCATCACTCATAATAATCTGTTTGCCATTGTGGGTCATGCCCCATCCTTCGCCATCATAGGTAAAGGTTTGTAGCTTGGCAAAGGTTTTGGCATCATACACAAAACAGGTTTTCTCCTTCCAGGTCATCTGGTATATCTTATTGTTGAGAATGGTAATGCCTTCGCCGAAGTATTTTTTGTCTAAAGGGGTTTTTTGTAGGTCTTTACCCGTGGTTAAATCGACAGATACCAATTTACTCGATCCGTATTGTCCGCCGCTTTCATAGAGGGTGTGGTTATAAAACTCCAGGCCTTCGGTATAGGTGGTGGTATCGTGTGGGTATTGGTTGGTGATGGTGTAGGTAAGGGTTGCAGGCTCGTTGCTGTTGGTGGTAGCAGGCGTTTGTGTATTTGTTTTTACATCGTTACCACCACAAGCCGCCAGTAAAATAAAAGGCAGTGCTAGAAGAAGGTTATTTATGCTATTTTTCATTGAAACTGTTTTTAATTTTTTCGCCACAAAGACGCTAAGGCGCTAAGCGGCACAAATAAGAAATTAAGTCTGCAACATTATTTCTTCTTTAAACACATAGATACACAGAACAGATAGTAAGGGTAATTTTTCTATGTTTTCTATGTATCTATGTTCCTATGTGTTTATTTTTTTTCTGTCTTAGTGCCTTTGTGGCAAAAACCTTTGTGGTTAACTACCACTCGCAAAGGAAAAGGAAAAACAGTTTGTATCGTTATCCTTACACAATATTGTTAAATAATTGGCATTTTTATACGAATAATAGCCATCCACCGTTTTGTTTTATAAGCAAATTTTCCTTATTCGGTTCAATAAGCTATGTTTGTCCCCACATAGTATAAAAATGTAACGAAATGAAATTTAGTAAGGTTAACAACATTACAGGTTGGATAGTGTGTGCCATTGCTTGCACCGTCTATATCATGACCGCAGAATTTGGTGGTAGCTTTTGGGATTGTGGCGAGTTTGTAAGTAGCTGCTACAAAGTGCAAATACCTCACCCACCGGGAGCCCCCATGTTTATTTTATTGGGTCGTATCTTCATCATTCTCTTTGGCAACAACCCCATGACGGCTGCCAAAGCAGTAAACACCTTGAGTGCCTTGGGTAGTGGTTTCAGTATTTTGTTCCTTTTCTGGAGCATCACCCATTTCGCCCGCAGAATTCTAAAAGTAAACATCAACGATACCATCACCGGATACCAAATTTGGAGCATTATGGGTGCTGGCGTTGTAGGTGCATTGGCTTATACGTTCAGCGATGCCTTCTGGTATAGTGCTGTGGAGGGTGAGGTTTATGCGATGAGTTCTTTCTTTACGGCAATTGCTTTTTGGGCTATTCTAAAATGGGAACAACACGCCGATGAACCTGGTGCAGACCGATGGATTGTGGCTACTTTCTTCCTGATAGGCCTATCTATTGGGGTACACTTGTTGAGCTTGCTGACCATCCCTGCGGTGGTAATGGTGTACTATTATAAAAGACGCGACACCTTTAACTATAAACTCGTTCGTACCTGGTTCTTGAGAATCATTATTGGTGGCGGGGTTTTGG
>CAISCV010000284.1 GCA_903883945.1 uncultured Chitinophagaceae bacterium
ATAAAACATCCAACTGTTATTAGTCACTTGGAACGCATAGTAGAAACTTATAATGCAGGATTTAATCAAGTAGAAAGAGTAAAAAGGTTTGCACTATTACCTAAAGAATGGGGCATAGAATCTGGCGAGTTAACGCCCAAGCTCAGCTTAAAAAGAAAGGTAATTGCAGATAGATATAGAGATTTAATTGAGGGGTTGTATGTTTAGAATTGATTATAAGTAAAATTATCTATTGCCTTTCTATTTATTTATGCAGCACAACCATTTAGAAAAGATGACATACCTTTTTGGATATTCGACTAACCATTGTCAATATATGACATACCTTTTTGGATATTCGACCAACCTTTTTGAAAAGATGACATACCTTTTTGGAAAGTTGACATACCTTTTTGGAAAGATGGTATGCCATTTTGAAAGGATGGTATGCCTTTTTGAAAATATGACTACCCTTTTTAAAAGTTCGGTATCCCTGTTAAATAATGATACCTTATTGGAAATTCAACATTATACAAACCACATTTAGGGTTATACAAAAAGGGTTAAAAAATAATTTATTTACTTTATTACCATATCTTTCCAGCCAACATTCAACTAACCGCTTACTGATGCTTATTATTTTATTGTTCTTTTTTGGACATTGGTTTTTGTCTCTATTTTTCCATTCCTTCTTCTTACATCGTTTTGCTTCTCACAAAATGTATACAACTAGCAAAAATTGGGAACGTGTTTTTTATCTTACAACTTGGTTTGTTCAGGGCAGTTCATTCTTGGTACCAAGAGCTTATGGCGTAATGCATCGCATGCACCATGTTTATAGCGATACAGAGAAGGATCCGCATTCCCCTCATTTCTTTAAGGACATTTATCAGATGATGAGAAGCACCATTCTTATTTTCAGAAGTTTCCTTACAGGTAAGAATATTCCGGAAGCCCAGTTTACCAAAGACTATTTACCAGTCTGGACGCGCTTAGATAAGTTTGGTCACCATATTCTTACTCGGGTTGCTTTTATGATTGCTTATACCGCTTTCTATTTGGTTTTTGCACCCAACTATTGGTGGTTTCTTTTATTGCCTATTCATTTTTTAATGGGTCCAATTCAGGGTGCCGTTGTAAATTGGTGTGGTCACAAATATGGCTACAGTAATTTTGATAATGGAGACCATAGCAAAAACTCCACTCCCTTTGGCGTTCTATTGATGGGTGAATTGTTTCAAAACAATCATCACTATGCCAAAGACGATGCAAACTTTGCAAAACGTTGGTTTGAGTTCGACCTTACCTATCAGATAATGCGCGGAATGAATAGTGTAGGTATAATCAAAATAATTAATAGCCCCCTTACCCAAGAACAAGCGGTAGACTTAGCTGCATAACTGTAGTAATGATTAGGATTAATTTGCTTGAGTAAATGAAGTATCCCGATTTGTTTATCCTATTTTGAAAAAAGAAAGGACTAAGTATAATACGCTCAAATCTGAATTGAAAAAAACTACTTCCATACTTTGAAATAAAGAATGGAAGTAGTGCTATTTTTAAACCATAGTAAGCTAGCATCTGAAGTAGTTTGTACACACCCTTGTCAACGATGTGTATTTATCCCCTCAAAAAGATTAGTTGTTAACCTTTGGCCAATTGGGAAGGCTTAGGATTTGTAAAGACGTATTTTTGATTATTAACTAATAAGTATTATCATGAAATTACTCACTATTACAATTGGCTGTCTCGGAATGATTTTAGCAGCTAGTTGCAAGAATCAACCAAAAGAAGAAGTAAAACCACAAGTGGTAGAAGTGCCAAAGCAAATACCCGGTACACCCATTAAATTTGATAGCAGCAAACGCTATATTTATCTTACATGGGATGATTCTCCTCAGCCTCCAGGCACAATGGTTTGTAAAGATATTTTTCATAAAGAAGGCGTAAAAGCCACGTTCTTTTCGGTAGGTATGCACGCTTTTGATATTCGTCGTAAAAGATTGGTAGATGAGATTAGAAATAGTTATCCCGAGTTTCTGGTAGCAAATCACAGCTATACGCATGGGTTTCAGGATAAATACAAGAGTTTTTATAATTTGCCAGATAGTGCTGTTAACGACTTTTTGCGCAATGAACAAGAACTTAAAGTACCTGTAAAGATAATTAGGCTTCCTGGCTGTAATTCTTGGGTATTGGATGGTGAAATGAAAGGACAACCTTCTACAAAAAAGGTTTATGAAAAACTTGATGCACTTGGGTATAGTGTTATTGGTTGGGATGTTGAATGGCGTTTTCTTCATGGCAATGTTCCTGTACAAGGTGCAGAACAAATGGCTAAAGAAGTAAATGAAAAGTTTGAAGATGCCCTTACAGTTGCGCCAAATGCAGTTGTGATATTGGCTCACGACCGTATGTTTGCCAAACCCCAATACGCAGATTCTTTATCTCGTTTTATAGAGATATTAAAGAAAGACCCAAAAAATGTGTTTGAAACGATAGACCATTATCCTTTGATAAAATATGCCGTAAAAGACACGATCAACAAAAAGAAATAAACTAGATTTTAAGATTGATTAAATATAAAAGAATTAATTCAAACGTCGTAGATAAAGGTATTTACGGCGTTTGCTTTTTAATAGATTTATTAAAACCTAATTGGCAACGATTTTGCTTGAACATTCAATTTTAAAAGGTAATTAAGTAAATTGGCAGCAAACGCACGCTGGTTAACTAATTGTTTTTAAAGAAAGGTAATTCTTTTAGTCGCTCGCAATCTGAAATAGTAAGCGGTTTCTCTATAAAGTCGATGGCATTTGAAAAGGAAAAAGATTTTATTTTGTCCTTTTCATCAACAGAGGAACTTACAATAACTACATATATATTCTTGCTGTTTTCAAGTTCTGAAAGATGTTCTAAAAGTCCAAAGCCATTCATTATGGGCATATCCAAATCTAACAACACCAAAAAGGCATCCTCACTTTGCTGCGTTTGTAACAGATAGTCAAAGGTTTCTTTGCCATTAGAAAAGATTAGCGGATTCTGAGACAAATCAGACATTTCTAAAACCTCTTTGTGTAAAAAAAGAATCATATCATTATCATCAACAATCAATACTTTCAGTTCCATATTTTATTTAAAAAGCTATAAAAATTATTAAATGAGTTCAGATTCACAAACAGGTAAACTTACTATCATTTCAGTTCCTTCATTTTCTTTACTGATACAAATTATTTTACCTCTATGCATTTCAACAAACTTCTTTGCAATGCTTAGTCCCAAGCCGGTACCTTCTGTATCTCTTACATTATCTCCTCTGAAGAAATCGGTAAAAAGTTTCTTCTTATTTTTTTCGGGAATACCAACGCCAAAGTCTTTGATTGAAATAACTACATAGCTTTCTTCATAATTGATTGAAACTATGGGTTCGGGCTTTCCTTTAGAATATTTATAGGCATTGGAGAGTAAGTTGCTAAAAACAAGCTCGAGATATTGTGCATCGCCAAATACAAGCTTGGGGGTTCCTTTTTTATTTAGAATAATTTCTTTTCTATCTTTATGTTTTATGGCAAACCGTTGTATGATGGGCAGCATCAAGGTTTTCATTCCAATTGGTTTGCACTGAAGTGTTACATCTCCCTTTTCTATCTTTTCAAGAATCAAGACATCGTCTATCAGGGAAGTTAGTCTATTTATTTCATTTTCTATCAATCCCAGGTCCTCTTCCAATTGCTGTTCGAGTCCTGCACCCTTAGCGTCCAATTGCATTTTAAGTAGTTCACAAATTGCTTTGATGATGGCTAGTGGTGTTCTAAATTCATGCGATATAAGGCTTACAAAACTAGACTTCAACTTATTTAGTTTCTTCTCATTTGCCAAATCGGCTAAAAGCTTTTCTTCCTCTTGCTTCTTTTTATTTAATGGCTGTGCAGAAATAACCGATCGCATGGCATCTTCATAAGGATCATGAAACCATCTAGCACTAAGTTCTATCCAAGTATAGTTACCATCCTTTTTGCGATATCGTAACTCCAGGGTTTCATCATCCTGAATTTCTCCCTTAATATTTGCATTTCTATAGTTGGTTTTCCTCAAAATATCATCTGGGTGATAATAGTCAAAAGAATTTTTGCCAATGAGTTCCTCCGAGTCCCATCCTGTGAGTTCCTTAAAAGAAGGTGAGACGTATAGATAATTTCTATTTTCATCATTTAAGGAAATCATGCCTCTTATATGTGTCGCAAGAAGTTCCTTAATGAGTAGATTTCGTTTTTTTACAGTTATATTTTTAGATATACCAGTAAACCCGATAATTTCATTTGAGGTAGAAAGAATAGGAACACTTGTGGTATTTAGCCAAACAATAGAACCATCTTTAGCAACCACACGTATATCTATATTATACGAAAGGCACAAGCCATCTACCAAAGATTGTCGGGCAGCTTTTGCTGTTTCTATATCTGCTGGATAAAAAAAGTGATTTCCTTTTTCTGCCAATGTTTCCTCTTTACTGTACCCCAAAATATTTGTCCATGCCTCGTTTACGTCGGTTATTTTTCCGTTCTTATCTATGCTGTAAACAATGTCTGGGGTATGTTTTAATAAAAGACTGAGTCTTTTTTCGGCTTCTTCCGCTTTTTTCTCTAGTTCCTTTTTTGGGGTTATATCAGAACCATAGAGACAATATTTATCTATTTTTTTCTCACGGTTGTACAATGGTTTTAGGGTAACATCTAGCCAAATTTTACTGCCATCTTTTTTATACGCAATGTGTTCGTAGCTAACTGTTTTGCGATTTTCTACCGCATTCACTGCCTTTTCTAAAATATCAGGGGCTGTTTCGTTGCCAAAAATCAGTTCAGAGACTCTTTTGCCCATACACTCCGCTAGTGAGTAGCCAAAAGTATTAATAGCAGTATTATTTACCCAAACAATAGCATAGTCTAGATTTATAACAGCTACAGAGCGTTTAGCATCTAACAATATTTGTTCGTACATGCCAAGAAGGTCACTATCTTCTTCAAACATACTTGCTACATCATTATTTCTTAAGTGAGTGGTTTGCAACTAGTAATATTTAAATTATCAAATGGTAAAAACCCTTTTAATAAAAACTTTTGAAAAAAGAATGCAAACGTAAAGGAACTACTACAAACCGGCTATGTGATAAATGTCAATCATTGCTACAAAATCGTCATTGTTGCAATTGAGCCTTTTCTTTAATATAGATTTGCTAATAATGCAGAAAATAATTTTTTTTGTAGAGGATGAGCCGGTGCTATCGCAGAAATTCAAACAGATGTTTGAGTTATCTGGGTACTTTGTATATCACCATGCTAATGGAAGAATTGCCTTAGAATTTTTACAAAAAAATAAGCCTAAAATTGACATTGTAATCTGCGATATTGTGATGCCAGAAATGAATGGATACGACTTTCTGGACTCTTTTAGAAAAATGGGCTATGTTACTCCGTTTATATTTCTGACGGCAAATGCGAATATGTCGGATATGAGAAAAGGAATGAATTTGGGAGCTGACGATTATTTTGCAAAGCCAGTCTCTATAAAAGATTTGTTGAAGGCAATTGAAACCAGAATAGATAAAACTAGTGAGATTGCACAAACTTTACAAAAAGAAACTGATAAATTTAGACTAGAAATACAAAAAAGAGATAGCCTCTTGAGGGACATTGCCCAACATCAATCTCACACAATCAGAGAGCCGATAGCGGCATTAATGGCTGTTGCCAGTATGTTGGATTCTTCTAAAATGGATGATGACAACAAGCAACTTACAGACATGATTGCACCTTTGGTAGAAAAATTGGATAGGGTAATTAGAGAAAATGTATACAACATCAATAATATTGAAAATTGACCTGTAACTTCACGCACGATTTTGTTGTATGAATATAAGGATCAAATAACTGGATGATCAATTTAAAAGAAAAAAATGAAAAACTTGAACAGAATTCTAATTGTAGAAGATTCTAAGGCCTTCTCCACGGTAATTGTGCGTTTGCTAAAAGAAGAGTTTGAAACCAAGGTATTGGCTGAACTGGAAAGTGGTTTAGATGAGTGTAGAAACTTTAACCCAGATATAATTTTGTTGGATATTATGTTTCCTGGAGATGTTGATGGTTTAAGTTTTTTGAGAACCCTCAAAAACAGTAAGGATATGGCTCATATTCCCATCATTCTTATGTCTGCACTCGCAACCGAAAGTACCATCAGAAATGGATTGGAACTAGGGGCAAATGACTACTTGGTAAAACCATTCGATTTAGTACAATTGGTTTTGAAAGTAAAAAATTTATTAGACCTTACAGGAAAAACAAAACGCAAAACGCTACTAGATACGGTGGTACAATTTGAAAATAAGCTTAGCAAAAAATCTCAAACCACCATTGAAAGGATTGATATGATGTTGGAACAAATGATAAATGGCGAAAGAAAAATATCAATAGAAACTTTGGCGAAAGAAATTCCTACTAGCCAAAGTACCCTCACTCGATTGATTAAAATTAAGTATGGCCTAACTACTAACAACTACATTATGAAAAGGAAGATGGAAAAAGCCACCATTTTACTTAACAGCGAAAGAGGGCTTCCCATAAAGGAAGTAGCTAATATATTGGATTTTGATTCTGTAGCCTATTTTACTAAATGTTACAAAAGATATACAGGATCCCTGCCCAAAGTAGTAAAGAAAAGCGGATTATAATTTAGGGGGCAGAATGAGCTAATGGTCAAAAAAGTATAAACAAACTGGTCTACTTTTCAGGATATGAACACTATCGTAACCAATAAAATAGTCGAAAAATTAGTTGACTTCCCTTTTATATTTTTTTTATAAAAAGCAGTCAACACCTGCAAACCAAATAATACACAAAAAAGTTAGAAATATATACTTCGGGTGCTAGAATATACATTCTGGCTTCTGAAGTGTACATTTTAGACTCTGAAGTGTACACTTTGTCTCCAGAAATGTACATTTTAACTCCTAGAATGTGCATTTTAACTCCCAGAATGTGCGTTTTACCTCTAAGAATGAACACTTTAACACCCAGGATGTACATTTTGACTCCTGAAATGTACATTCTAGGTGCTGGGATGTACATTCTGGGTGTTTGATAATATATTTTGATATTGTAAGACCTTGTATTTTATCTTGTGAAGCCACTAGTAGTCCAAATTAATGTAGCAAGAAGCCCTCGTATTACGGTTGAAACGTTGAATGTTTAATTTTTTAACCCTTTCAAGCACATCATATTTTAAAGAGGGTAATGAGAAAGAAGAAAAAATCTTTCTTACAAGAAGCAGTTTGATTTATGTAGAAAAAAGTTGTTGAAAAGTAACTCAATCTATTTTGGTCTAAATTATACTTCCCAATCTAGTTTTACATCAGTAGAATACTATTTCGTTTAAATAAAAAGCAATTAAAGTGGTCTGTATAATTCTAACTCAATTATTAACTATACAAAACCGGAGGAATGTCTTTTAAGCTATATCATGCAAAATATAAATTCAAGATTCTAATAAAATTCTAAGACCATCCAAGCCATTCCTTAATGCTTGCTATCTTACATTTGCACCGCAACCAAAAGCGGTTGCATATTTCTCATTTAACACCACAATATGGACAGTATTCCGTCAGATAGTACATACATTATTTAATCCCCTCACTTCTGCATGGATGCCTTTGGTAAATCGCCGCAGTAGCGAGACAAAAGCAAAGGTTATGTTCAAATTCATTTTCAATAATTACAATTTATTCGTTACAGGATGCATCATGCCAGTAACCAGAAACTTGTATCCTGTAAATTTCTTTTTTTATCTTCTAAATAATTAATTATGACGCAAACTTTTAAAGAGAAAATTAAAAGCAAATTGCCATTTAACCCTAGTGGTAACAATTGGGAGGAGATAGCTGCAAGCACTTTGAGGCAAGCGGGCAAAAGTGATACCGATACCTTCTTTGCTATGTGCACTAGTAACCCGGATGGCCTTACTCCAGAGGAAGTAGAGGAAAAAATTGCTACAATTGGTCTCAATGAGGTACATCATGAGCGGGCTCCTTCATGGGTTAAGCAACTGGTTGAAGCATTTATTAATCCGTTTATTGGCGTATTGATAATTATTGCTATTGTATCATTTATTCTAGATGTATGGTTGGCTAAAAAAGGAGAAGAAGACTACAAGACTGTTATTACGGTTGGTATCATGGTGATGATCAGTTCTTTGTTGCGGTTCTTTCAGGAGTTTAGAAGTAACCAGGCTGCCGAAAAACTAAAAAGTATGGTGAAGACCACTGCTACAGTACTCCGTAAAGAAATTGGCAGAGTGGAAATTGATATTAAAGAATTAGTTCCTGGAGATATTATCATTATTTCTGCGGGAGATATGATTCCTGCTGATTGTCGGGTGATTCATTCTAAAGATTTATTTATCAGTCAGGCAATGCTTACTGGCGAATCGATGCCTGTTGAGAAAAGAAACCTGCCTATTCGTGACGCCGATGATAAATCGCCATTAGAATTGGATAACATCTGTTTCATGGGTACTAATGTTGTGAGTGGTTCTGCTACTTTAATGATTGTAACTACAGGTAATCAGACCTATTTTGGCTCTTTAAGTAAATCTATAGTAGGAAAAAGGGCAGAAACAAGTTTCGATAAAGGGGTTAATAAAGTTAGTTATCTGCTCATCTCTTTTATGCTGGTAATGGTACCATTGGTTTTTGTGTTGAATGGTATTATCAAGCACAATTGGTGGGATGCCCTGCTATTTGCCATTGCTGTTGCGGTTGGTTTGACCCCAGAAATGCTCCCGATGATTGTTACTGCCAACCTTGCAAAGGGTGCTTTGAATATGAGCAAGCGAAAAGTGATTGTAAAACGCTTAAATGCCATTCAAAACATAGGTGCGATGGACATTTTATGTACCGATAAAACAGGTACGCTTACAATGGATAAGATTGTGTTGGAAAGGCATTTGAATATTGATGGCGATGATGACGATGAAGTACTAAAATGGGCTTACCTGAACAGTTATCACCAGACAGGGTTGAAGAACATATTGGATCTGGCCATTCTTGAACACGTTGAGCTGAATGACTACCTGAAAGTAGAGGAACACTTCTTGAAAGTGGATGAAATACCCTTCGATTTTCAGCGCCGCCGTATGAGTGTAATCCTAAAACAACGCAATGGAAAGCATTTGTTGATTTGTAAGGGGGCTGTAGAGGAGATGCTGAACCTCTGTACTCATGCTTTCGACCCCGGTGAGGATAGGCAATTGCACATTGAGAATGATGTGATTATTCCCATAGATGAAAAAGTAAGACAAACGGTACTAGATACTTCCAAAAGACTAAATAAAGAAGGGCTAAGGGTACTTTTGGTGGCTATTAAGGAGTTTGACGACAGGGCATTGAACTATGCAGTAGAGGATGAAAAGGATATGGTATTAACGGGTTTCATTGGTTTCCTGGATCCTGCAAAACCTTCTGCTAAAGCATCTATTGAGTCTTTGCAAAAGCTTGGAGTAACGATGAAAGTACTCACTGGCGACAATGAAATCATCACTAAAAAGATTTGTCGCGAAGTAGGTATCCCAGTTAACAAGATTTTGATGGGGGCGGAGATAGAAAGAATGTCCGATGATGAATTGAAGGCACAAATTGATGAAGTATCCATTTTAGCAAAGCTTAGCCCGATACAAAAATCGAGGATTGTAAAGCTATTACAGGAGATGGGGCATACCGTTGGCTTTATGGGTGATGGCATTAATGATGCAGCAGCTTTAAGGGACGCCGATGTGGGGATAAGCGTAGATACGGCTGTGGATATTGCCAAAGAAAGTGCAGATATCATCCTGCTCGAAAAGGATTTGATGGTACTTCGTAAGGGAGTAATTTACGGACGCAGAACTTTTGGTAACATCATCAAGTATATCAAGATGACAGCCAGCAGCAACTTCGGCAATATGTTCAGTATGTTGGGAGCAAGTGTATTGTTACCGTTTCTTCCGATGCTTCCGATACAGATATTGGTACAAAATCTATTGTACGACGTCTCTCAAACCTCCATTCCTTGGGATATGATGGACGCAGAGTTCCTGGAGAAACCCAAAAAATGGGATGCATCGGGCATATCTAGGTTTATGCTTTACATAGGGCCAATAAGTTCTATTTTCGATTATATAACTTTTGCCGTTATGTTCTTTTTCTTCAAGGCAAATGATGTGGCACATCAAAATCTGTTTCAAAGCGGTTGGTTTATAGAAGGGTTGTTGTCTCAAACACTAATCGTGCACATGATACGTACCAGAAAAATACCATTTATTCAAAGTTGGGCTACTGCACCTGTGGTAGCGCTTACTTCGTTTATTATGTTTTTGGGTATTATCATTCCTTTTACCCCATTTGGTTATGCCTTAAAATTAGTCCCGTTACCACTTAGTTATTTCCCTTGGTTAATTGGAATATTATTAAGCTATTGTGTGCTGACACAGTTAATAAAGAACTGGTTTGTACGTAAATTCCAGGAATGGTTGTAATAAATATTTGCCACAGCGGCACAGAAAATTAATGAAATAATCAAGCTAACTTATTTTTCAAACTCTGTGCTGCTGTGGCATATTAATTTCATATTAAAATGAATAAGTTTCTATACATATTATTCTTTTTTTCCTGCTGGTTGCCTGCCATCAAGGCGCAAACAAAAGTTGATACTTCAAAAAATGAGACTTCCAATCACTTTCAAGTCACCGTTATCTCCCAAAGTCATGCTGGCTTTCCCGTTTCGTATGCAGGAAGAAACAGTTTAGCAGATTCCACAGAGTTAGGTGCTTCCAGTATTACGGCTACCTTGTTTTTTGGTAAGAAATTATGGAAGAATGCTGCTTTTTATTTTAATCCTGAGGTGGCAGGGGGGGCAGGACTCAGTTATTCGGTAGGGGTTGCAGGCGCACTGAACGGAGAAACGTATCGTATTGGTGATCCCGAACCTAAAACGTCTGTTGCCCGTGCCTTTTTTCAACAAAACATTCCCTTGCGAAATACAACGTATGAGGAAGTGGAGGATGACGTGAACCAAGTAAAAGATTCTCGCCCCACCAGCCGCATAACCATCTCTGTGGGTAAGTTTGCCATCAGCGATTTCTACGATAAAAACGATTATAGCCACGATCCCCGCAATCAGTTTTTTAATTGGTCGCTCATGTCCAATGGGGCTTGGGATTATCCCGCCAATACCAAAGGATATACGTTTGGTTTTGTGGTTGAATGGATAAAACCTACATGGGCTATCCGATTTTCTAGTGTTGCAGTACCCAGAATGGCCAATCAATCTGCGATGGAGTATAGTTTGGCGCATGTTCATTCCGAAAGTATAGAATTAGAGAAGAGTTGGGCAATCCATCAACACGCAGGTACGGCAAGATTTCTCTTTACCAATACTTGTTCGCGCGCTCCGGCTTACAAAGAAGGGATAAAAGCGGTTGCCAATAACGATAGTCATCTATTAAATGTTTTTACGGGCACAGAAGAAGGCAAAACTTTTACAGGAACTAAGTTTGGATTGGGTTTTAGTGGCAATCAGGAGCTTACGAATGAGATAGGTTTGTTTACTCGTGCCGGATGGAATGATGGTAAACACGCATCGTGGGCATTTACCGAAATAGACCAGACTGTTAGTGCCGGATTATCGGTAAAAGGAACTAAATGGAATCGTAAAGATGATGTTTGTGGCATTGCAGGGGTAATAAATGGAATCTCCAAAGACCATCGTGCCTTTTTAGCGGCTGGTGGCAATGGTTTTATCATGGGAGATGGGGCATTAAACTATGGAACAGAGAAAATTATAGAAACTTATTACAATATAAAGCTTACAAAGACCTTAAACCTCACTTTCGATTACCAGTTAGTCTCCAATCCGGGCTTTAATAAAGACAGAAAGGGCCCTGTACATGTACTTGGGGTTAGGGGACACGTTGCGTTTTAGGATAGTTATACCTTCTATTAACCATTCATTTAATTAATGGCTATATACATCCAAAGGCAATTTAAAAAATTAACACATAGCATTTAAGTTACTTAGAATTCATTTTGAAAACCTAAAAGGGGATTCCTAGTCACAACAACAGGTAACAACAACAATAAATTTTCTTACTCCTATATTTGCACCCCCAAAAGGGATTATCAGATTAATTTTAACTTGAATAAACAAGCATTATGAAGATTATGAAGTTCGGCGGTACCAGCGTTGGGAAGCCAGAAAGAATGCATCAGGTAGCGCAGTTGATTACAAAGACAGACGAGCCTAAAATAGTAGTGTTGAGTGCTTTGAGCGGTACCACCAACTCATTGGTGGGCATCAGCGACTTGCTGGCAGCAAACGATAAACAGGGTGCAAAAGCAGCCATTGATAAGCTGGAAGCACACTACAGAGACTTTGTGTTGTTGTTGTCCAACACCGAAGATGGCCGCAAGAAGGCGAACGCCATTGTGAGTGAACACTTCGAGTTCTTAAATATCATCCTTCGCATTTCCTTCAGTGAAGCATTAAATAAAGACATCCTTGCCCAAGGCGAGTTGTTGAGTACCAAGCTATTTTGTGTCTTTTTGGAAGAACAAAATATTGCCCACGTATTCTTGCCAGCGTTGGACTTCATGACCATTGATGAGAACGGCGAACCGCAGTTGGCAAATATCAAAGAGAAATTATCTGAGATACTTGTAGGCTTTGCAGGAACCAAATTGTTCATCACACAGGGCTATATCTGCCGCAATGCAAAGGGCGAAGTGGATAACCTGAAAAGAGGTGGTAGCGATTACACGGCTTCGTTGGTGGCAGCAGCAATTCAAGCGACTGTTTGCGAAATCTGGACAGACATCGACGGCATGCACAACAACGATCCTAGGGTTGTCGACAAAACAATGCCTATCAAACAAATATCTTTTGACGAAGCTGCTGAGTTGGCGTATTTCGGTGCTAAGATTTTGCATCCTACCTGCATCTGGCCTGCGCAACAAACCAATGTTCCGGTGAAGTTGCTGAATACCATGCAGCCCGAAGCGGAAGGTACAGTCATTACCGAAGAAGCTGGAAGCATTGGTGTGAAAGCGGTTGCGGCTAAGGATGGTATCATCGCTATACGGATTAAGAGTAGCCGGATGTTATTGGCTTATGGTTTCTTGAGGAAGATTTTTGAAGTATTTGAGAAATATCGTACCAGCATTGATGTGGTAACAACTTCCGAAGTGGCGGTTTCTGTAACTATAGACAACGACGCGCACCTGGATGAGATTGTGGCTGAACTAGAACAGTTTGGTAGTGTTGAGGTTGATAATAATCAGACCATCATCTCTGTAGTTGGTAATGAAATTTCTAGAACAGAACACGTGTTGCAAGAGTTCTTTACTGCCATTGCAGATGTGCCTGTGCGGATGGTTAGCTACGGTGGAAGTCACCACAACATAACCATTCTAGTGCCGAATGCGTATAAAATAAAAACACTACAATTGTTAAATAAAGGGTTATTTGGACTATAATAATATAACGAATAGTAACAGGCATTGATGGAAAGCTTAGAAAATGCATAGCTCATCTGCCCATTGTTCTTTGATGACTATGTGTTGATTGTTTTAGATAAGTAAAGTGCCGACTGTAAATAATTGTCCGAATACAAGTAGGGTGTCGAAGCCGAGGTAAATAAATGCCTCGGCTTTTTTTATGTCTCTAATTCTACTATTTTACCATAGTAGTAAGTGTTAAACAATATCTTCGCGTCACTTTGGGCATAAAATAAGTTGCTGATTACTAGTTACTAGTAACCAACTAATTTGATTATATCATTTGATAAGTAATATATTATGGCTGGAATTTTAGATTTGGTGGGTAATACACCAATGGTAGAACTAAAACACGTGATAGTAAACAAGAACGTGCAAATATTTGCGAAACTAGAAGGAAATAATCCCGGTGGTAGCGTGAAAGACAGGGCCGCTTACGGGATGATTAAAGGGGCTTTGGACAGAGGAGATATAAAACCAGGCGATAAATTGATAGAGGCAACAAGTGGCAATACCGGAATTGCCTTGGCCATGATAGCGAGTCTTTTTAAGATTGAAATAGAATTGGTAATGCCCGAAGACGCAACAAGAGAAAGGGTTTTGACAATGGAAGCCTTTGGTGCAAAGGTTGTACTTACCCCCAAAGAAGGTTCTATGGAAGCTGCTATTGACTATGCCAACAACAAAGTTGCACAAGGTGGCTATGTGATGCTGAACCAGTTTGGCAATGAAGACAATCCCAAGATGCACTACAATACCACCGGGCCAGAAATATGGCGCGACACCAATGGAAAAGTCACACATTTTGTATCGTCGATGGGTACTACCGGAACGATAATGGGCGTTTCAAGATATTTAAAGGAGCAAAATAAAGCAGTGCAGATTGTGGGTTGTCAACCTTCGGATGGGGCCCGTATTCCAGGAATCCGCAAGTGGCCAGAAGCCTATCTACCCACAATATTTCATCGCGAAAACATAGATAGAACCATTGAATTGGGCGAAGCAGATGCCAGAATAATGGCAAAACGCCTTGCCAAAGAAGAAGGAATATTTTCGGGGATGAGTAGCGGAGGTTGTGTACATGCGGCAGTAGAACTCAGCAAAGAACTGACAGAAGGGGTTATTGTCTGCATCATCTGTGACAGAGGAGACAGATATTTATCGTCCGATTTATTTGAGTAAGTGTTTACTCTTTTACATAACGAATAAGCCTCTTAACAATTGATGTTAAGAGGCTTATTGGTTTTTTGACTGCAGTAATCAGCTTGTCTCTTGCGGTTTTACCGCTTCTTCCTTACCTTCGTTTGTATGAAGATTTTATTGGCACAACAGAATTATCACATCGGAAATTTTGAAAGTAATACCGAAAAAATCATTGCGACCATCAAAACAGCAAAGGATGCCAAAGCAGATTTAATTGTTTTTAGTGAGATGAGCATCTGCGGTTATCCTGCCCGTGACTTTGTGGAATTCAATGATTTCATAAACAAGTGTTATTCAGCAATTGACGAGATAAAAAAACACACGGATACAATAGGCGTCATCGTAGGCTCTCCAGCCAGAAATCCGAACCCTAAGGGTAAAGAACTATTTAATGCAGCGTTCTTTTTGTATGAACAGAAGGTTATCGCCGAAATACACAAAACCTTATTGCCTACCTACGATGTCTTTGACGAGTACCGTTACTTCGAACCAGCTTACGAATGGAATGTGGTGGAGTTTAAAGGGAAGAAGTTGGCTATAACCATTTGTGAAGACATCTGGAACTTGGGTAATAACCCATTATATCGTATCTGTCCGATGGATATTTTGATGGAGCATAATCCCGACATCATGATAAACCTGAGCGCGAGTCCATTCGATTACACCCACGGCGAAGAAAGGATTGGTGTTGTGCGAGACAATGTATTGAAGTATGGGTTGCCTATGTTTTACTGCAATGCAGTAGGCAGCCAGACAGAGATTGTTTTTGATGGCGCCTCGCTAATATTTGATAAGAAAGGAAATCTTTGCAAACAATTACCCTCTTTTTCTGAGGCCATTGAAGGTGTTGATTTGAATGCGGATGGAATGATAGAAGAACCAATTATTGCACGGAATAATACTTTATCAGACAGAGAATCAGGAATTTTTTCTTTTAATGAAACACGGAATATAGATCAGATTTATAGCGCCTTAATACTTGGAATAAAGGATTATTTTGCCAAAATGGGTTTTACTAAAGCCATTTTGGGAAGTAGTGGCGGGATAGATTCAGCAGTGGTTCTGGCATTGGCTTGTGATGCACTAGGAAGCGAAAATGTGCGGGCAGTATTAATGCCATCACCCTATTCTACAACACATTCCGTAAATGATGCCGTTCAATTGAGTAAGAATTTGGACAATCCTTATGACATCATCAGGATAAATGAAGTCTATGAAAGCTTTCTTACTACGCTACAACCCATTTTCAAAGACCTCCCTTTTTCGTTGGCAGAAGAAAATATGCAAAGTCGCACAAGAGGAAATTTGTTGATGGCTATTGCAAATAAGTTCGGCTACATATTACTGAATACTTCAAATAAAAGTGAATTGTCTACCGGATACGGAACTTTATATGGCGATATGGCGGGAGGATTGGGTGTATTGGGGGATTGTTACAAGATTCAGGTATATGCTTTGGCCAGATATATAAATAGAAACAGAGAAATCATTCCAGAGAATATCATAACAAAAGCACCTAGCGCCGAACTTAGACCGAATCAAAAAGACAGCGATAGTTTACCTGATTATGAAGTATTAGACAAAATCTTGTTTCAATATATCGAGAAGCGACTAGGTCCTGCGGAAATAAAAGCACAGGGCTTCGATGCAGCAACTGTGGACAGGGCAATTAAATTGGTTAATATAAACGAATACAAACGTAACCAGTTTTGTCCCATCATACGTGTAAGCCCGAAGGCTTTTGGTGTTGGAAGAAGGGTTCCTATTGTTGGTAAGTACCTTAGTTAAAATAAAAAGAGAGGGCTGCAATTATTGCAGCCCTCTCTTTTTATACTCATTAAATAATATTAATGCAAAATCAATAATGGAACTTTACTGTGGAAAGCCAATTTCTTAGTATGATCGTTAAAGATTGTTTCAATTAGACCGTGTTCTTTCGGAACAAGAGCTAGTATATCTGTATGGCTTTCAAATACAAAGTCTATAATGTCATCTGTATAGTGATGGCTTTCTTTATACTCGAAAGTAGGGCTATACTTCTTAAACATCTTTTCAAGTTTTTGTTTTTCGGGATGAGCAGCATCAATCTTTTCATTGTGCTTCAAAAGGTGTAGTATAGTAAACTTTGCAGTCCCATGATCTAGGAAGGTTCTTAGCCCCTCCAATGATCTATTATTTTCTACATCCTTATAATCACTCAAGAATGTAATTTTTTCACATTTATTTAGTTTAGTCATTGACGGAATAATCAAAACAGGAATAGATATGTGTCTTGCAATTGAAAGTGTATGGCTACCAATAAGTTTCTCTTTAATAACACCACCCCCCTTTATGCCCATCACAACAATATCAGCATTTACAATTTTAGAAACTTCCTTTATACCTTCATTAACCGAGTTTGCACCTTGGTACATTTCAACTTCAATACCTACTTGTATTGTTTTCAGTGAGTCTATGAAGTCATTCAAGTCTTCAATACTCTTGTTTCTGTTCGCTTCTATAGTTGCCTCTTCATCTAGTTCCCCTGCAGGCGTATAAACTAATGGAGTTGGGAAATAGTGATAGAATACAATTTTGGGAATACTTAATAAAGAAGCTAAACCTAGAGCGTACTCAGCTGCATTTTTTGATGTTTGCGTAAAGTCTGTTGGAACAAGAATTGTTTTCATTATTGCCGTTTTATTTTGGGCTAAAGTTAGCAACCTTTATTCAATAATTTAAAATTGTTTTAAAATTATTTTACAAACAATCGTATATATTAAAGTAAAATAAAAAAGCAAACGGAAAATTGCATTTTACAAAGTGGTTCAAATAGTTTTTATATGTTCCATTACTTCTACAAGTGATTTCATAATTTCTACATTTTGAGGAACCATCTTTTTATAATTCTGTATCATTTGTCCAGACAAAATAAATTTGCTGTCTGGTAATTTGCTAGAAATATTTGATAAATATTTTTCTAAATTGAAGCTATGAGCTATGGCAGTCAAATGAGTAAAAAGAAATAATGGATTCTTAATATCTACAACATATTGCACGTCTTTAAGTGAGATGTTGGTACCTAAGTATAGCACACTGATCCCTTTATTCTTTAAAATAAAATATATTAAAAGTAAACAGAGTTCATGGTGTTCTCCTTCTGGCAAATAGAGTAGAACCTTCTTTTCAATATTTATTGGAGTTCTAATATTTTCAATTCCTAGAATTAGTTTTTGTCGGATAACGTTTGTTACTAAATGTTCCTGAGCAGGATTAACGTGATTTGTCTGCCAAAGAATACCAACCCTCTCCAAGAAGATAAAAACTATATTAATTATTGTTTTTTCTATTCCTCTTACAGCAATACACTTATCAAGTACATCTTCAAATTTCTCAATTTCAAGCTCTATCATGTGCTGAATCAACTCATTTACAAGCCTTTCTTGTTGGGCATCTGAATGTGAAAGTGCAACAATTTTCTCCTGCATTTCGACAGTGGTCATCTTGTCGATGTGAGATATTTTATATCCATACCTATTAAGCAACGAGACGTTCAGAACTAATTTTAGTTCTTCATTGTTGTAAAACCGAATATTGGTACCCGAACGAGTAGGTTTCAAGAGACTATATCGTTGCTCCCATATACGTATTGTGTGAGCCTTTATTCCTGATAAAAGCTCTAAATCTTTAATTGAGAATACATTCATATTCTAACAAACAAAAGATTACTAAAAAGGTTGTTTAAACTTTACAACCTTTTTTTAAACAACAGATGATGTATTCTATAAAAAAAATTAAACCAACATTCTCACGGGTTCTTCCAACAAGCCCTTAAGTGTTTGTAGGAAAGCTGCACCAGTTGCACCATCAACAACTCTGTGGTCACAACTCAATGTTAATTTCATGATGTTGCCAGGAACAATTTGTCCGTTTTTTAATACTGGCTCTTGAGAAATACCACCTACTGCCAAAATACAGGCGTCGGGGGGATTAATGATAGCTGTAAATTGATCTATTCCAAACATTCCTAAGTTTGATATAGTGAAGGTGCTTCCTTCCCAATCGGCTGGTTGTAGCTTTTTATCCTTTGCTTTTTGTGCATAGTCTTTTACTTCTGCATTTATTTGGCTTAGTGTTTTTGTATCAGCAAAACGAACAACAGGCACCAAAAGACCATCTTCTACTGCAACAGCTACTCCAATATTAACGTGATAATTGGTACGGATTTTATCACCAAGCCAGCTACTATTAATCTTTGGATGTTGCTTAAGTGCAAGGGCAGTTGCTTTCAACACTAAATCATTGAAGCTAATCTTAGACTTAGCACCTTCATTTATTTTTGTGCGCGCTTCGATAGCTGAGTCCATATTTACGCTCATTGTCAAGAAGAAGTGCGGTGCGGTGAATAAACTTTCACTTAGTCTACGAGCAATTACTTTACGCATTTGAGATACCGGGACATCGTCAAAACTTTCTACTCCAGATATTGTAGTTGGTGCTTTTGCAGCAGCTGTAGTGGTCGAAATAGAACTGGCTGAAGCAGCAGAAGTAACTGTTGAAGCGGCTTGAGGCTTGAAATTATCTATATCTTCTTTAATAATTCTTCCATTGTCGCCACTACCCTGAACATATTTCAGGTCGATTCCTTTTTCTGCGGCTATCTTTTTAGCAAGTGGTGATGCAAATATTCTTCCTTCATTTACAACTGCCAGTTGCGAAGCAGGTGTAGCTTGTGTAATTGGTGCTGCAGTTTTAGATTCTTCTTTTATTTCTACGGCGGGGGCAGGAGGAGCTGAAGCTGTTGGATTTTTCAGGGCGGTAACAGTTCCTGCAACATCAAATCCATCTTCTCCAATAATACACAACAAGTCATTTACTTGTATTTTTTCGCCAACTTTAGCACCTTGATAGAGTAGCTTACCATTCTTATAGCTCTCAAGCTCCATCGTAGCCTTATCAGTTTCTATTTCGGCCAGAACTTCTCCTTTCTTTACGGTATCGCCTACATTCTTTTGCCATGAAGCAATTACCCCCTCTGTCATAGTATCGCTTAGGCGAGGCATTAAAACCACTTCTTCTAAAGCAGAGACATCAATACTTTTTGTAGCAGGAGCAGCAACTTCAGCAGAAGCAACTGATGCAGAAGGAGCCGATGTTGGAGCCACATCAGGATTTAAAAATGCACTGATATCTTCTCCGGCAGTACCTAATATTGCCAACAAATCATCCACCTGAAGTTTCCCACCTGTCTTAGTACCAATATGTAATAACACTCCATTTTGGTAACTTTCTAGTTCCATGGTTGCTTTGTCGGTTTCTATTTCAGCAAGTACATCTCCTTTTTTCACTGTGTCACCTACTTGCTTATGCCAAGCGGCTATTACCCCTTCAGTCATAGTATCACTTAAACGGGGCATTTTTATTACTTCTGCCATATAATTTAGATTATCTTTTTTGCGGCGTGAAATTAATGGAAAATGATTTAGTAGCAAGAATAAACCTGCATTTTATTGTTTTGTATCTATACTAAAATGATTTCGTAAGAAGATTATCTACTTTCTTATAATACAATCTGGTGAATTCAAAGGGGTATTTATTTAATTATTGTTTCAAAAAAAGAGGGCAATCCAAATTTATTAAATTAACATAGAGAGAGTCCTGGAATATTTCTAAACAAATTTGATTGAATAATTTTAAGACAAAGGAACATGTTATAAATATGATCTCTACAATCAAGGATTATATTAGACTTCTCAGGAAATAAATACCATAAATTAGTCGACTATACATTTATTCACATGACTATCGACGCTATTATAGGTGCAAAATGAGCATGTTCCAATTGGTGAATTCTATCAGCAAGCGTCTCTGGCGTGTCATCAGGCATCACAGGGCAAGTAGCTTGAAAAATTTGTTCGCCCTCATCAAAATGTTCATTTACATAATGAATGGTAATGCCACTTTCCTTTTCTCCATTGGCAATAACGGCTTGGTGAACATGATGACCGTACATCCCTTTTCCACCATATTTAGGCAACAAGGCTGGATGAATATTGATTATTTTATTTGGGTACGCAGCAATTAATGGGAATGGAATTTTCCATAAGAACCCCGCTAATACAACCAGGTGAATGTTGTTTTCCTTAAGTGTTCTTACACAAGCATCTCCCTTAAAAAACAATTCTTTTTCTAATAGTACTACAGGTATATTGTGGAAGGCAGCAATCTTAAGAACACATGCATTTGGTTTATTACAAACAATTAAAGAAATATTTATCTTATCATCTCCTGCAAAATAATCAATAATTTTCTGTGCATTACTACCCGCTCCCGACGCAAAAATGGCAACCCTTGTACTTTTATCTTTAAGGAAATTTGTACCAATCGTATCCGCTTTCATAAAGTCTTGAAATTATATACTAAAGCTATTCTTTGGCAAATGTGCGAATTAAACAGCAATAAAATGGGGTTCATTTTATGTGTTTGGTTTATTTGGGTACATAAGCTGCAATAAATTTAACAAAATACGTATTAATAGGCTCGCAGTATCTAAACTCCAGGTACTATCTTCGCTGAAATCCTCTAGATAAAATTGTTTCATGCGTGGGGTGTGAAATTAATTTTTCTTAATCATTTACCAAAAGGCAGCCTACTAGTATGTATGGCTGCCTTTAAAAAAGTAAAATTAAAAATATTTACTTTCAACATATTTCGTAAAATTTGTTACTTTCACACTTCTTTTTAAACCCCACTTTTCAAACAGAATTGCCAGTAGAAGAGAAAAAACAATTTTATGGGAAATATTATTATTGGTATCATCATAGCTTTTATAATAAGTTTTTATGCAATACCTATCATTATTCAGCTTGCCGACCAAGTAAAATTGTATGATATCCCCGACGAAAGAAAGGTGCACAAAAAACCAATTCCTTCATTGGGTGGGCTTGGAATTTTCATTGGTTTTATGATGGCTTTGTTGCTTGCACCTACTATCCCTGCAATGGCAAATATGCTTCAGTATTATTATGCTTCCTTTTTGGTAGTGTTCTTTTTTGGCATTAAAGACGATATCCTAAAGCTTCGTCCCATGAAAAAAATTCTGGGTCAATTAATTGTTTCCGTTATTCTTATATTCAAAGCAGGGCTTGCAATCACCAATTTATCTGGTTTTTTTGGCGTTACCTATATCATAGACTCTTTTAGTTATATGCTTACATTGATGACGATAATTGTTATCATGAATGCCTTCAACCTCATTGATGGGATTGATGGGCTTGCTGGTTCTTTGGGTATACTTACCTGCTCAACATTTGGGCTTTTCTTCTATCTCAATGGAGATATATTCTTTGCGATGGTTGGTTTTGTGGTTTCTTCTAGTCTGTTTGCCTTCCTTATTTATAATTATTCTCCAGCCAAGATATTTATGGGCGATACAGGTTCTATGCTAATTGGGCTAATAAATGCCATATTAGCTATTCATTTTATTGAGACTGCAGCAACATCCAATACGTTTCTTGTTAATGCAAAACTCAACCCGCCTGCTATGGCTTTTGGTGTGTTGGCGGTACCCTTGTTAGATACCTTACGTGTTTTTTCGATCCGAATATTACATGGGCATTCTCCTTTTTTCCCCGATAGAAAACACTTGCACCACCTGCTTTTAGACCGCGGTTTTAACCATAAACAAATACTCTTTTCATTGGTAAGTGTTGCTTTCATATTTATTTTTACCACCTATTACCTGCTTCCTTTGGGTACAACACCTGTTATATTTATACAAGGGGTCGTTTTCTTTACAGGCGTATTTGCTTTAACAAAATTTAGGAAACAAACGAAGCATCTTGCAGTTGTCCGGAATGACATTCATATAATAAAGGAGATAGATTCTACAATTAAAAACAATGCTTTATAATAGTTAGCTGTTTGATCATACTTTTAATCTTTAATTTGATGCTGATGTATTTGGTGCAGAATACCCAACAATGTATAAGTGTGTTTTCGGAATACTAACAGGGGCGAAATAAATGCTTGTTTCTTGTGTGCAATTATCCCATATTCGCTTTAATATCATTAAAACTCCCTTTATCTTTTGATTCAGCACATCTTGGTAGTTCCAATACTACACCTAACCTTTGTGGCGTATTTCTCGCCAACATCTATAAATAAAAATAAATCCGAGGCTATCTATAAAAATTCTGAAAAGTTTGAATAAATTCATAAGAGTCTAAGCCTCATTTCGAATGATTCTGCTTTTGCACTTGCGCAACTTGCTACCCCACATACAAACAATTACAATATACCTAAATGGTCATCTTTGCGCCATATTGTCTTTTATTCGACTTCTTTTTGATACTTCAAACAGTCCCCGACTATTTGTCCTTACAATTCAAACAAGTATATATGAAAAAATAAAAACATTAACATTTGGTACCCTTTTACGCAAAAAGACTATTTCAACCCTTAAAAGGGTTCAAAGGCAGCCTATTTAGCCTAAAAACGTACATTTTGCCAATACGAGGTATGTTTTCAAATTAAAAAACACACCTCGTATATATCCGATGCCACCTTCTTCATTACAAAACACACCTCGTATATATCTGATGCCACTTTCTTCATTAAAAAACATACCTCGTATATATCCGATGCCACTTTCTTCATTACAAAACATACCTCGTATATATCCGATGCCACTTTCTTCATTACAAAACACACCTCGTATATATACGAGGTATGCTCTTTTCTGCAATATTTAGATACAAATTAAAAAGAGAGGCAATATAATTTATAAATTATAGCGAATTACAAAAGGTGGCACCCTAATTGAGCCCGCCTGCATCATAATTGTCGTTTCTTATAAGGTTACCACTCCAGTCAAGCAAAGGTTAGCCGCAGCAAGGATTGATGGAATCGATTTTAGTAAATCACTTTTCATTAAAATAAAATTACCAACGTCACTTTTGTACTTCTCAATTTAGATTTTGCCAATCATAGGACAGATATCACTGCCCTTAGACTCACTAAAGATAGGTAACACAGTTAATAACACTTCCCTCACATACCTTCAATAACACCTAGCCATACCAAGTACTTACTTCAACCCACTATGCACTTTACCTAATTGGTATAGCTCAATATGCATTAAGATTCAACTTATGACCAATGACTAATACCTCCTGCTTATATTTGCCGCTGCTAAAAAAAGAATCATGTTCAACACAAGGGTAAAGATTAAGCAATTGCTGGCTAGTGAGCAAACAGGGCAAGAGGTGACCGTAATGGGGTGGATACGTACGTTTCGTAACAACCAGTTTATTGCATTAAACGATGGGAGTACCAACAACAACCTGCAAGTAGTAGTAGAACTGGGTTTGTTGGAGGATGCTACCTTGAAACGGTTAACAACAGGTGCATCTATAAAAGTACTTGGTGAGGTTGTTGCTAGCCAGGGAAAAGGACAGAAAGTAGAAGTAAAAGCTAAGACGCTTGAGGTATTGGGCGATAGCGATGCGGAGAAATATCCACTTCAACCAAAGAAACATAGCCTGGAGTTTTTGAGAGAAAAGGCTCATTTACGTTTTCGTACCAATACCTTTGGCTCTGTTTTCCGTTTAAGGCACTCATTAGCTTTTGCAGTACACCAGTTTTTTAATGAGAAGGGCTTTGTTTATTTAAATACACCTATCATCACTGCAAGTGATGCCGAAGGTGCAGGAGAAATGTTTAGAGTTACCACATTGCCCTTTGATAATCCTCCTCGCAAAGAGGATGGCTCGATAGATTTTACCGAAGATTTCTTTGGCAAAAGTACCAATCTCACCGTAAGTGGTCAACTGGAAGGAGAACTAGGTGCCATGGCATTTAGTGAGATTTATACTTTCGGACCAACATTCAGAGCAGAGAATTCTAATACGACCCGTCATTTAGCTGAGTTCTGGATGATAGAACCGGAGATGGCGTTTCATGATATTGAAGACAATATGAATCTGGCTGAAGAATTTATTCAATACCTGATTCGCTATGCGATGAAGCATAATTTGGAAGATCTGGAATTTTTAGACGCACGTTTGGCAGAAGAGGAGAAAGCGAAACCTGTTGCAGAGAGAAATGAGTTTGGGTTGATAGAGAAGTTGAAAATGGTGGTAGATAATCAATTCGAACGCATTACCTACACCGAAGCCATTCAGATTTTATTAGATAGCCCTGCTTATAAAAAGAAGAAATTTAAGTATGAAGTAGGTTGGGGTATTGATATGCAAAGCGAACACGAGCGTTATCTGGTAGAGAAACATTTTAAGAAGCCGGTAATTGTTACAGGTTATCCTGCGGCAATAAAAGCATTTTATATGCGTTTGAACGACAACTGCGAAGAAGGCAGACAAACAGTTGCGGCAATGGATATTTTGGCGCCTGGTATTGGAGAGATTGTTGGTGGAAGCCAAAGGGAGGAACGGCTGGATAAACTAGAAAAAAGAATGACCGAAATGCATATTCCGCTAGAGGAAATGAGTTGGTATTTAGATACCCGTCGCTTTGGATCGGTGCCACACGCAGGTTTTGGTTTAGGTTTTGAGCGTATGGTGCAGTTTGTTACCGGTATGACCAATATACGCGATGTAATTGCTTTTGCAAGGACGCCTAAGAATTGCGAGTTTTAATAGTACTCGTAAATCGAGCTGCTAGGGAATCACAGGTTTTGTGCAGTCACTATTACATGTTAGGTTTATTGCTTCTGCTAAATATAAAATGCCTTCAACTTTAAGTAGTTGAAGGCATTTTTTATGTCAATTAGTTAAAATCACTTATGGTTTAGTCGCAGTTGCTGGTTTTGGCTTTGGCTTTGGAGCTGTTGCAGGTGATGGGCTGCTATCCAACAAACCTTGCGCTCTCAACTGATCTTCCACATCTTTAGGGAATTTCAATTTTAAATCCAATGCAACTTTGATAACCAAGTTGTCTGAAGGTGGTGCAACTAATAGTTGGTCTCCTTTGAAAACGTGCGTATACTTTTGTTCTTTAATAATCTTCTCTAAAGAAGCATATATCTTTTGCTTGTATGGATACAACAATTCTTCTTCCTTCTGTTGAACCATTTGATTTTGATATTGCTGCCAGTTTACAATTTTGTATTTGTGCTGATTAATTTCTTTTTGAACAATTCCACGTGTGCTAGCTTGCATTGTAGCTGAATCCTTTTTAAAAGAACTATCCAAACGCATCAATTCACTCATTTCATAATCGTATTCAGGTTTCAAAGAATCATTAACATATTTCTGTAATACAGTATCTACTTTTTGTATTCCCGGCATCAAGCCCAATACACTTTGTTCATCGAAGGTTCCGATTTTAATTTGTGCAGTAGTCTTGGAACTAAAGAATAAACTTGCTGCCAAAACGATACAGCCTACTAAACATTTTTTCATTTACTTGTTTTTTTGTTATTATTATTTAATGATAGAAACCTATTTAATTCGTCACTTTAATACCCAACTCTCTCAATACATCATCGCTCTTATCCAATTTGGGGTCGGCAAATATAACGGTAATGCCTTCACTTTTATCTAGTATGAAATCGTAGCTTCTTGCGACGGCTAATTTCGAAATAGCATTGTATACTTTATCCTGAATGGGCTTTACTAAGTTTTCTCTTTCTTTAAAGAGGTCACCCTGATAACCAAATCTTTTCTTTTGTAACTCTCGAATTTCTTTCTCTTTATTTGTTATCTCCAACTGCCTCGACTTCTTCAATTCGTCTGTAAGCATATATTGTTCGGCATCATAATCCTTGTACATCCTGTCGAGAACAGCTTGTTTGGCATCTATGTCTTTTTGCCAGCTTTCACTGATGTTCTGCATGCGCTTATCAAGCGCTTTATATTCTGGCATATTGCTCAGAATATACTTTGTATCTATGATAGCATACCGCTGTGCCGAGACCCTTATTGACAAAAGAGAAAGCACCATTATTAAAGTTAAAAACCTATTCATAACTGAGCGTATTATTCAAATAATTGAATTCCTGTAAAACCAATCAACTATTCTGGTTCGTAGCCAAGCATAAAGGTAAATCTAGCTGCATCTTTCAAACTTCCACCTGGAGTCATTCTATCTAACCCAATACCATAATCAAATCCTAACAAACCAAACATAGGTAGGAAGAAACGCATACCTACGCCCACAGATCTACGTAATTGGAATGGATTATAGTCTTGTACCGAATACCAACCATTTGCTGCTTCGAAAAAGGTTAAAGCATAGATGGTACTACTCGCACTTAAACTTAATGGGTATCTGACCTCTAGGCTATACTTATTAAATATGGTAAAGTATTCCGAAGCACCAGATTGCTCGGGGTTGATGGATGGATTGGAGGACTGGTACACCGGATATCCTCTTTGAGAAATTATTTCATACCCTAATAGAGCCGATTGATTTGCTAAACCAGCATCCCCCACCTGAAAGCGTTCGAAAGGGGATATTTTTAGAGAGCTGTTATATCTACCCAAGAAACCATATTTGGCTGCCGCTTTTAAAACAAACATTTGGTTTCTATCTGCACCGGTTGGCTTACTCAGTGGAACATACCATTCACCATTGAAACGCCACTTATAGTATTCAATCCATTTGTATGGATTAGACTGATTGGCCGTTCCTTTCCATATTGAAGAGTATGGAGGCGTTAAAGCTAAACTCAACAGAAGATTGGATCCACTACTTGGAAACTGTGGTTGATTGATAGAGTTACGTTCTATAGCAGCTTTGAAGTTAAGATTGTAAGAATCACCATTATCATAACCTGGCAAATTGACCCGGTCTATAAAGTAGTTACTCAACTTATATCGAGACAAGTTTAAACCCAAAGAAGCAGAGAAATAATCATCCGGCCAAGTCAATTGCTTACCAAAGTTGATACCACCTCCCGTAGTTCTGATATAGCTATCAGAGGTATTAGAATAAGTTCCTGTAACTGGGTTATAAGAGTTTGAGAATTTAGTGTCAAACAAGGAGAAAGACAAGGTATTTCTTTTTTTACCCCCCACCCAAGGTTCTGTGAAGGAGAAGTTGTAAGATCTAAATGCCCTACCATTACTTTGTACACGTATGCTCAACTTCTCCCCATCACCCATTGGCAAAGGATCCCAAGCTTTTTTGTGAAATAAGTTCTTAGTTGAGAAGTTATTGAATGTTACACCTAATGTACCTGTCAAACCAATATTTCCGCCCCATCCTGCACTCAATTCTAATTGGTCGCTAGATTTTTCTTCAACAGTATAATTGATATCAACTGTTCCGTCATCAGGATTTGGCACAGGGTTAATACCTATTTTCTCTGGATTAAAGAAATTCAATTGGGCTATTTCGCGCTGAGAGCGTATCAGATTTGTTTTGCTAAACTTATCCCCAGGCACAGTTCTCAATTCCCTTCTCACAATGTATTCCTTTGTTTTCTCATTCCCCGAGATACGGATATTCTTAATGGTTGCTTGTGGCCCTTCTACTATTCTTATTTCATAGTCGATGGTATCATTATACACTGCAACTTCCACAGGATCCGTACGGAAGAACAAGTATCCTTCATCCTGATATAAAGTACTGATGTCTGTTCCTTCTGGTGCACCCTTTCCAAGTCTTTTATTTAGCAGGTCGGCATTGTATATATCACCCTTTTGTATCCCTAATACAACAGTAAGAAGCGAATCGTTGTATTTTGTATTTCCTCTCCAAACAATATTGCCAAAGTAATATTTATGCCCTTCATTTATTTTAATATCAATATTAAAGGATCCCTTAGAGTTCTTAAATACCTTGTCTTTTACTATAGCTGCATCCCTGTAACCAAGGCTGTTGTAGTAATCAATCAATTTGTCCTTATCATCCGCATATTTCTTTTCATTAAATTTGGCTGATGTAAAGAACTTTAAACGAACATAAGGATCTAACAATTTCTTGGTATATGAAAACGTAAGATACCCATGATCTTTAAGATAGTCATCAAAAGTGTAATGCTTGGGTGTTATAAAACCACCACTATTATCTGGAGGATAAAGCGTTAACCTTGATTGCTCTTTTGTGTCTTTTAGTTTGCCTTTAAGTTTAGCTTCATCAATGGTATTTCCATCAAAGCTAATATTGTTAATACGTGTTTTAGATCCTTTATCTATGTTGAAAACAATGGAAAGAGAGTTTTGCAAAGTCTTATCTTTCTGTTCTTCAATTTTGGTTTTTACGTCCTGGTAGCCCTTTTCTGCATAAAATTTATTTATCGCATCAATGGCAGAACGTTTCATATTTTCAGTAACTACCCTTCCTACAACCAATCCCGATTTGGTTTTTAAATCATCTGCATCCCCTTTAGAAACACCAATAAAAGAATATTTGGCAAGACGGGGGCGCTCTGTAACGGCTATCTCTACGGTAATATTTTTTCCTTCAAGCTTGGTGATGTTGATAGCAATATTACTAAAATAGTTCTGACCCCATAATTTAGTAATTGCTTTAGAGAAATTATCTCCTCCGGGAATAGTAACCTCATCTCCAACATTTAAACTAGAAACAGAAACAAGTAGATTCTCATCAAAAAAATGATTGCCAATTACTTTTATTGCAGCAATTTTATACTTTTTAGGAACTTTTTGAGTAAAAATATTTAATAAGTCGGCATCTATAGAGGTGATAGACGTATCCTTAAGGTTCTCTTGGGCGTGAACATTAATAGAAAAAGAGGTAATTATGAAAGCTAAAAATAATAATCTATAAACTAACTGCATCCAGTTGGGGGTTTGTAATTGACCTGAAGACTGTTTTAAAACGAGAGCTTTCAATAATTATCAATTTGCTTTAAAAGTGGCAAATTAAAGGCATATTTTAAAAGTCTTTGTTAAATAAGAAGTTAAACAAATCACACTTTAAGAGATTAGGGTACTTGTGGTCTCTTCTTCTTCAATTTGTTTACTTGTTTTGCCAAAGCGTCTTTGTCTGTTTTGGAAGTCAATGATGGCTTCATACAGGTTTTCTTTTCTAAAGTCTGGCCAGCGGGTATTCGTGAAATAAAGCTCAGCATAAGCTAGTTGATATAACAAAAAGTTACTGATTCGATACTCGCCACTGGTACGAATCATCAGCTCAGGATCGGGAAAATCACTTGTGCTCAAATATTGTTGTAATGTATCCTGGTTAATATCGTCCGCTTTTATTTTCCCACTCTCTACATCATGCCCAATTCTTTTCACGGCGTCTGTCAGTTCCCAACGGCTGCTATAGCTTAGTGCCATCACAAGGTTCAATCCTGTATTTTGACTTGTAAGAAAAATAGATTCTTCCAAAGCCTTCACCGCAAAAGGTGGCAGCATGTTCATATCTCCAATAATGTGTAGCTTGATATTGTTTTTATTCAGAATCGGCACTTCCTTTCGAACGGTTTCAGCCAATAATGCCATCAAGCCATTCACTTCTGGTTCTGGCCTATCCCAATTTTCTGTGCTGAAAGCATAAAGAGTAAGGTAACCAACACCCAAATCGGAGCAGCCTTCTACAATATTCCGCACGCTTTCAACGCCGTGATAATGCCCGTACAAACGCTCTTGCCCTTTCTCGGCAGCCCATCTACCATTGCCATCCATAATGATTGCAATGTGTTTGGGCAATTTATGTAAGTCTATTTGTTCTATGATTGAAGACATAATGTATAAATAACTTCTTGAGAAGATGTCGCAAAAGTAATAAAATGGTAATAAGCAATAGGTTAAAATAAACAAAGAACATTTTGCAGCTTTCTGGAATCAATTTTATGGCGTTGCCATTTAGTTTCTACTGCACAATTATCGCTAAATTAAATTGCCATAAAAGCCCTCATTACCTCCCATCAACTGCTCAAATTAAAACATTACCTATTTTCCTTTAGTTTCGCCGTCAAATTATAAAACAATAAGTATGTCTTTAGTAGTAGTAGGTTCTATGGCTTTCGATCAGATAGAAACGCCATTTGGAAAAACTGATAAAATAATTGGTGGTGCAGGTACTTTCATCGCTTGGTGTGCTAGCAACTTTACAGGAGTAAAGCAAATCTCTGTTGTTGGTGGCGATTTCCCTCAGTCAGAATTAGATACACTCACCGCTCGTGGAGTAGCTTTGGAAGGAGTACAAATCAAAAAAGATGAAAAGACCTTCTTCTGGAGCGGCCGTTACCACATGGACATGAATACGCGCGATACCTTAGTTACAGAACTAAATGTATTGGGCGATTTTAAACCCGTTGTGCCAGATAGTTATCAGGATTGCGAGTTCTTGATGTTGGGTAATCTTGCACCTTCTGTACAGAGCAGCGTAATTGAACAGTTGAAAACAAAGCCTAAGTTGATTGTAATGGATACCATGAACTTCTGGATGGATATTGCACTCGACGACCTCAAACATACCCTTAGTTTGGTAGATGTGTTGATGGTAAATGATAGCGAAGCCCGTCAGTTGAGTGGGGACTATTCATTGGTTCGTGCTGCACAAAAGATTTCTGCTATGGGGCCTAAGTTTGTAATCATCAAAAAAGGAGAACATGGTGCATTGTTGTTCCACGACAACCAGATTTTCTCCGCACCAGCTTTACCACTAGAAGAAGTTTTCGATCCAACAGGAGCAGGAGATACTTTCGCAGGTGGATTTATTGCACACTTGGCAAAGACAAAAGACATCAGCTTCAACAATATGAAAACCGCCATCATTGTAGGTAGCGCAATGGCTAGTTTTGCTGTAGAGAAGTTTGGAACAGAAAGATTAAGGTCTCTTACTAAAGAAGAAATCCACGAGAGAATAGGACAATTTGTACAACTATCAACTTTTGATATAAACCTAGTTTAGTGGTTAGTTATTAGTGATTAGTGGTTAGTATGTATTAAACTAACCACTAATCACTAACCACTGATAACTAAAGTCCTAGTATCCACGCAAAAATTAATGGCGCTACAATCGTAGCATCACTTTCTACGATGAATTTAGGTGTATGAATATCTAGCTTACCCCAGGTTATTTTCTCATTAGGCACAGCACCACTATACGAACCATAAGAAGTAGTACTATCGCTTATCTGACAGAAATAACTCCAGAACGGCACATCATGCCACTCCAGATCCTGATACATCATCGGCACCACACAAATAGGAAAATCACCCGCAATGCCACCACCAATCTGGAAGAATCCAACGCCTTTTCCACCACTGTTAGCACGGTACCATTCAGTCAAAAAAACCATGTATTCAATACCATTCTTCACAGTACTAGCTTTCATTTCGCCCTTTATCACATAGCTCGCAAAGATGTTTCCTGTGGTGCTATCCTCCCAACCCGGAACGATGATAGGAATATTCTTTTCTGCGGCGGCTAATATCCAACTGTTTTTTGGGTCAATTTCATAGTACTGCTCCAACTCACCACTCAACACTGTTTTGTACAAAAACTCATGCGGAAAATACCTTTCCCCCTTCTCTTCTGCGTCTTTCCATTGTTTTACCAGGTGCTTTTGCAAGCGACGAAAAGCTTCTTCTTCCGGAATACAAGTATCTGTTACACGGTTGTAATGATTCTCCAGCAAATCCCACTCATCTTGTGGCGTAAGGTCGCGGTAGTTAGGCACACGTTTGTAGTGGCTGTGTGCTACTAAGTTCATCACGTCTTCTTCCAGGTTAGCACCGGTACAACTGATGATATCCACTTTTCCCTGGCGAATCATTTCGGCAAAAGAAATACCCAACTCTGCTGTACTCATGGCACCAGCAAGGGTAACCATCATTTTACCCCCTTCAGTAAGGTGTGTTTCGTAGCCTTTGGCTGCATCCACCAATGCCGCTGCATTAAAGTGGCGATAGTGGTGTTCTATAAATTGAGAAACCGGTCCTTTATTCATTATTTTCTATTTTAGAGGCGGCGAAAATAGTTTTTTTGGGCGTTAGTAGTCGGTAATTTTTAAAACAAAATAGCAAACTGATTCTCTTTTAGATTTTAGCGAGTGGTGTGGAATAACGAGGAATATATTGATTGATAAGGATACAACCAATAACCACAAGCAGATGAATGGATGTTTCGAAAGAGTATTTTTGCTTTAGAAAGCTAATCATAATGCCATCCACGAATTATATCTTTCTTTTCCCTCGAATTATATGCGGTTGTTTTTGTCTATCTCTATAAACTAAATGATGAATAATTTGTAGTTGTTGAAAATTATAACAATGAAAAAATTTATCTTCTCCCTCGCTTTATTGAGTTTTATTGTTGCCTGTTCGGCACAAAAGAATAAAACTAGTTTAGCTCCAAGTCCGATGGCTATGAGCTATTTGCCCGACAATTATCCGCTGTTAAAAATTGATGGTAAAACAAAAGAAGACCCTATTGCAAGGGTAATTTACTGCCGACCACAAAAGAAAGGTAGAACCACTTTTGGTGGAATAGTCCCCTACAATGAAAATTGGAGATTAGGTGCCAACGAAGCGACCGAAATTGAGTTCTTTAAACCAATTACCATTGCAGGAACTGCTGTAGCTACTGGTCGATACACCCTCTATTGCGTTCCTACGCCCACCAAATGGACAATTATTTTAAGTAAAGACAATTACACTTGGGGTAGTTATGGCTATGATGCGAAAAAAGATGTTTTACGCACTGATATCCCTGTAACTAAAAATGATAAAGTAACCGAAGCATTTACTATGTATTTTGAGGATGCAAAGCCCGGCGCCAACCTCATTATGCTTTGGGATGATGTGAAAACAAGTTTGCCCATTGGTTTATAAGCAGATACAAAATACTGAAAAGCCCCGAACGATTCGTTTGGGGCTTTTAGTTTAGACAGGTTGCATCAAAGTACTATTACTCTTCCCCCAATTCAAAATGCAGTCTATCTTGTTCTATCAGTTGTTTAAGTTCTTCCTCTTTGGGTAAATAAAGCAGGTAATTGCTTGCAAACAGATTGTTTTTATCATCAAGTACCGAATACTTTACAATAGTTTCATCTTTTTCTGAACAAAGCAGTATGCCAATAGTAGGGTTGTCATTTTCGGTACGTTTCATATCATCATACATTCGAACATACATATCTATTTGTCCAATATCCTGATGACTCAAAGAACCTGTTTTCAGGTCGATGATTACAAAACATTTCAGAATATAATTATAAAATACTAGGTCAATAAAAAAGTCGGATGTATCAGCCTTCAGTCTCTCAACCTCCAACTCTTGACCTCTCTTTATGCTCTTGTTAGTGCCAACTCATAATTGGGTCTAGCAAGTAATGCTAAATACAGCGCTTTCTATGCCTACCATCACATCAGCCACCATAAAGAATGCCCGGTATTGCCTTTTTTCGGCTTGCCCAACTACTTCGTTGGGGCGGGTATCTATAAAAGTGGTTTTTGTAACCGTAGCCAAAAGCATAAACACCGTTTCTGTGCCGCGCATACTATACAACAAGAGTCCATCTGCATGACCTCTTATGTATTTAATATGAACATGATTACCTTCAAACCAAAGGGTCAACACTGGTTGCGCCGTAGAGAAATCGATTACAATGTCTGAACCGATAATCTTCAAAGCTTTACCAACGGTTACTGTATACAAGGCATTCTTTTTCAATTGACCCACAAAAAGGGTTACTCTCTGAAAAATACCTGGCAGCACAGGCGTTGGCGCACCAGCAGGAGGTGTAAACACAGGAAAAGCCTGAAGCGTAACCGTTTGGGGACCATTTCGCAACGCATCTTTGGAGGATGAACTGGTTTTACTAAAAGCTTTTGCAGCTTCCAAAAACACAAGGCTATACCTAAAGGCGTTTGCATCGTTCAGCAACGAAAGCTGTTGTGGCGCACCAATACCCCAACCATTGGGCAATAGCGCAACCGCTGCTTGAAAATTGGTTAACCACACTTCCCTTTCATTGTCGCCATCTGGCAGATAATAGACCTCTTCGGAAATTCATTTTTTAAGTTTCAATTCAATTGAGCGGTTGTAGAATGCTGCGATTAAGTTTATCCTCAGTCCAAATCTTTTTCTTCGGTTTCTATATTTCTCAGCAGCCACCCTGAATATTTTCACCTCCCTGATGATGTGTTCCACCAATACTCGCTCGGATGAGATTTCCCTGTTTCTTTTCTTTGCTTCTTTGTCCAATGGGTTTTTCTTTGACTTTTTTTTAGGGATGTCCGTGTTATCGTGCAACTTCTGCATCCCTTGATAGCCCGTGTCAACTTTTGCCTTCTTGCTTGGGTGGAGGTGGACACCACTTTCCTTGAACAGCTTGAAGTCATGCTTTCGGCCCTTTGCGAATGCAGTACAGACAATCTTCTTGCTTTTCCTGTCAGCTACGAATTGGGTCTTGTTGGAATGCTTTTTCTTTTTGCCTGAATAGTATCCCCGTTGCTTTTTTTTGGTCTTTCCACTGGGCTTTCACTAACATCCACCAATACGACTTCAATAGGG
>CAISCV010000285.1 GCA_903883945.1 uncultured Chitinophagaceae bacterium
AAACCATTCGAAATGAAGCGAAGATTTTGTGAAAGACCAAAGCGAATTTCAAAATTAATGATAGCTTATTTGGCTCATAAATAAAAAGTATTACTTGATTCGGACATTACAAACAGCATTTTATAAACATGGATACCTGCTAATCATTGCAGGATGGTTGTTTACAATCTCTTTTGTAATAACAAACTATTGGGCGTACGATTCTTCGCCCTCTAAAGTGAAGGATAAACTGGAGTTTAAAATAACACAAGCCGAAAAGAACATACAACATATTGCTGCCGATACTAATTTGCTGCATCTGCTGCTGACTGATTCCGCAACCGACAAAAAACTAGTCCACACAAAAGATCCTTTTGGCATTTTTCTGTATAAAATAAACGATATGGGTAGTCCCATACTCGCTTATTGGAACAATAATATCTATACCATCCCTTCGGAAGACCTGTTGCAAAAAGATGGTTATTATTTTGTTACAAGGCAGAATGGAGAGCAAGAGTTTATTAAAAAAACAATCAAAATTGATGGTAAAAGGGTACTTTTTGTAGGCGTTATTCCTATCAGATGGAACTATTTTATAGACAATCAATACCTGCACAAAGACTTTGATGGCTTTCCGAAGCTAAGTGAACAATATGAAATGAGTATTGATACGAATGCGCTGCCAATTGTAAATTCTCAGCAAGAGACTTTGTTTAAAATTAGCCAGAAAGAAGAACATATCTATGCGGGATATGACGTTTTTACCATATTTCTACGGGTTCTTTTTGTGTTTGCACTAGTTATGTTTCTCAATAGAAGCGCTACCGACATTGCCAATGCACATGGTATACGTATTGCAATGATTTTGCTGATATTGGTGGTAAGCACCATCCGTATAATTACGTATTTCTGCCCCTTTCCGTTCGATTTTACCAGATTGAGCCTCTTTGATCCATCAGTTTATGCCTCTAATGCCCTACATTCCTCATTAGGGCAGCTATTGGTAAACGCAAGTCTACTCTTTTGGTTGGTAGGCTTCTGGAAATTTAATACTTTAAATTGCAAACCTTCTAATCTGTATGCAAAATATACCTTCATTAAATACCTGAATATCGTTTTATTGGTTGTATTGGCTTTTGTGATGACAAAAATTATCAGTACGCTGATACTAGACTCAAAAATCTCCTTCGATGTATCCCATTTCTTTAGTTTAACGCTATTTAGTGTAGTAAGTTTTATGGTTCTTGCCTTGTTGGGCATCACTTTTTACCATTTATCGCACGTAATCTTACGTCCGGTTCTTACAACCGGCACGCCCTTGCAGTTTCAGTTGCTAACGGCGGTGGTTTCGGGGTTGTTATATATTAGTTTTACTATCAGCAGTGCCACCAATCTCAATTTTTTGATTCTTTTATGGGTGAGTGTTTATCTGATAATCATCAATCGCCGCAAACAAGACCTTTCTATCTCCATTCAGAAGTCCTCCTTCTTTCTTTTCTGGATTATGATTTTTGCTTTGAGTATTACCCTGCTTATCAGTTGGCAAAATCAGGCATTAAGCCTCGCACAACAGAAGAAATTAGCAGAAAGAGTAGTTTTACAAAACGATGCCAATGGCGAAAATGTATTGAGTATTGCATTGTCGAGCATCAACGAAAAGGCATTGGAAAACAACTATGCAAGGTTGCAGGAGGAGACCGCCAATAAAAAGATAAAAGACAGTATTCTGAACGAAAACTTTACCGGATACTTAAATAGATTCGAGACTAGCATCTATACCTTCAATCAATTCTATCAACCCTTGTTCAATGAGGATACAACGTTCAGTTATCCTTCCCTTACTTCTATCATTTTTGTAAAAAGTAAGCAGACAGATGTGCCTAATCTCTACACTTGGGAGAGTAATCCCAATCAGGTGAGTTATATTTATTCTATCACGATAGGGGCGCAGGACAATCCGAAGGGTTATCTGTTTCTTATTGCTAAACCAAAGAAATATAAGAGTGAGGCGTTGTATCCGGTGTTGTTTAGTCAGGGAGATGATGATGCAAGCTTTTCAGGACAGAACAATTTTGCCCAAGCATTGTACCTTAATGGGAAACTGTTAAGCAAGTCCAATGAATATGACTTTCCATTGCGGATAAAATCTACCAAAATGTTGCCGCACGACTTCGAACAAGCAACAGATGGTAACACACAGGAGCTTTGGTACAATGCAGGCAAAGGAAAAATGGTTGTTATTGCCCAAAATGAGAGCCGTTTTATAGAGTTAGTCACCCTATTTGCCTACCTGTTCTTCACTTTTCTGGTATTAATAGCGTCTTTGCACATTGCCAATTACCTATTGAGCGCCAATAGCACCAAATCTTCGTTAAGAAACATACTAGGGGTAGACATGCAATCACAAATTCATGCTACTGTAATATTCATCAGCGTGTTTTCCTTCGTTGTGATAGGTGCAGCTACTATTTCTTACTTTATTAATCGCTTTGACGAGACAAGTCAGCAACGACTTTCGGCTTCTATAGAGGCAATTACCCATGAGATAGCAGGAAAACTACAGCTAATAGAATCGCAAAAGCAACTAGAGGATAGTATGCTGATGAAGGATGTGGTGTTTGCAAACAAGCTCGAACGAAATATTACAGAAGTATCCGAAACGCACAATGTAGACATCAATTTTTATAGTCTTTCAGGCAGTTTAATAGCCTCTACACAACCCAATATCTATAGTAAACAGTTGTTAAATTCAAAAATCAACCCTACTGCTTTCTATCATTTGCAATATGATGGGCGCAGTCACTATTTACAGAAAGAAAACATCGGGAACTTGCAATACTTAAGCATGTATATGCCTGTGATGGACGGTGCGGGAGAAGTGTATGCGTATATAAATATCCCTTACCTCAATTCGCAGTTAGAATTGAACCAGGAGATCTCTAGTTTTATCGCTACCATCATCAACCTGAATGCTTTTATCTTTCTGATTGCAGGAGCCATCTCATTTTTAATAACGCAACGCGTGGTGGTATCCTTTAGTATCATCGCCAATAAAATGAAAGAGGTGAGTATCGGCAAAAAGAATGAAGCCATTGTATGGAAAAAGAAAGATGAGATAGGAGGCTTGGTTGCCGAGTACAATAAGATGGTGCAAAAGCTGGAAGAGAGTGCCAATGCGCTTGCACAAAGCGAAAGAGAGGGCGCTTGGAGGGAGATGGCGAAGCAGGTTGCACACGAAATTAAGAATCCGCTTACCCCAATGAAGCTAAGTATTCAATACTTGCAGCGCACTATAGACAACGACTTGCCAAATGCCAAAGAACTGACGCAAAACGTTGCCAAAACCTTGATTACACAGATAGATGAATTAACAAAAATAGCGGGCGACTTCTCACAGTTTGCCAACATAGACAATCTCGTGATGGAACGAGTGGATATCAGCGATAAACTAGACAGCATAGTGCAGTTATACAGGCAGTCGGAGTCGGTAAATATTCATTATCTCCTTCATCCACCTGTTTATGTGTTAGGAGACAAGGTACAGATAAGCCGTTTGTTCACTAATTTGATAAAGAATGCGATGGAGGCGGTGGAAGGGCATATTGCCACCATAAACATCACCCAGATTGTTTTGGATAACCACGTAACTATCACCATTACAGATGATGGAAAGGGTATTGAGCCCGCAATGGCAGCACATATCTTTCAACCGAACTTTACTACTAAAACATCAGGTACCGGTTTGGGCTTAGCCATCAGTAAAGGCATCGTAGAGAAGCTAAAGGGCTCTATAACTTTTGAAACTGAGGTAGGAAAAGGAACTACTTTTATGATAAGGCTTCCGATTGGGTAAAAATAGGAGCGTTGTAAGTTGTAAGTAATAGGTTTTACGTTAGCATTCTACCTTTTTAACTTACAACTTAATACTTACAACTTAATACTTGCTTGTTTTATACTCCATTATATCCAGTTTTTCGGTACAAAAATCATATTCCTGCGGGTCGTTACTGCAAACAATCACCAATTTGTGGGCACAATAGTCTTTTATCAGTTGGTGATACAATGAATACCCCGTTGCATCTAAGTTAGTGCAAGGTTCATCGAGCAAAAGGATGGGCACATCCGAGAAAATGGCTTGGGCAAGCTTTATCCGTTGTTTCATCCCACTACTATAATAGCGTATTTGTTTGTGAGCGGCAGCATTTAAGCCCACTTCGGTTAAAATTTCATCAATAGTAATTCCTTTCAATAAAGGTTTAAAGGCCGAATGAAAGTTTAAAGCTTCAGTAGCAGTCATTTCTTCCACCAATTCCAGATATGGCGCAGCAATAGAGATGTATTGATACAGCAAAGCATTGTCAATCGTTTTCCGTTGACCGTTTTCCGATGAACCGTCACTGTTTACTGTTAACTGGTCACTGTTAACTGAAACGTTGCCTTCGCTAGCATTAATAGCCCCTGCAATAGTTTGCAATAAAGTACTTTTTCCGCTACCATTCGGGCCAGTAATAGCATAAGCAATACCTGTATTGAAGGTGTAATGGCAGTTACGGAATATCCATTCCTTATTAAAACGTTTTCCGGTGTTGTTTAACTGAATCTGCATAATCAATGTACTAACTATCTAAAACATAATTGATAAAAGCGGTTAAAATTAATGGGTTTACAAGTACCAACCCCTCGTATGCTTATTGTTTGTATAAATTACAGGGTTCTTATTTGGTATAATAATGCTTTCCGCTCTGTTTAGTCTATCCAAAACATTTATCTTGCAGCCCTTAAATTGCAGAAGATGAAGTACCTACCGATTAATCCCGAAATATTTATTAATAATCGTAAACGTTTTGTGGCAGGGATGCAACCTAACAGCATTGCCATCTTCGTAAGTAATGATGAATTCCCTAGAAATGGGGATGCAATCCATCGGTTTAAACAAAACAGCGATTTATTCTGGCTTTCAGGTATTGAACAAGAAGATAGTCTGGTGATTTTATACCCCGATTACTACGATGAACAGTACCGCGAGGTGTTAGTGTTGGTTCGCCCGAATGAATTAAAAGAAAAGTGGGATGGCAAGCGTTTAAGAGCAAAGGAAGCAACGGATATTTCAGGTATAAAGACCATCGTTTGGGTAGATTCATTAGATGCTTTGTTGCAAGCATGGATTCATGCAGCAGATAATATCTATTTGAATACGAATGAAAATGATAGAAAGTCAAGTTCTATTCGTACTCGGGAATATCGGTATATAGATGAATTAAGAAGTCAATATCCGCTACACAATTATTTCCGCTCTGCAAAGCTTTTGAAACAGTTGCGCGGCATAAAAACTAAAGAAGAAGTAGAAGTCCTGCAAACTGCCATAGATATTACCCAAAAAACCTTCGAAAGGGTTTGTGGTTTTGTAAAACCTAGTGTAATGGAGTATGAAGTTGAAGCCGAGATTATGCATGAGTTCCTTCGTAACCGAGCCACAGGCGAAGCTTATGGAAGTATCATTGCAAGTGGCGACAGGGCAAGGACTTTGCACTATGTAAATAATAATGAAGTGTGCAAAGACGGCGAATTGTTGTTGATGGACTTTGGTGCTGAGTATGGAAGTTACTGTGCCGACCTTACAAGAACGATTCCTGTGAATGGAAAGTTCTCAGAAAGACAAAAAGAAGTGTACAATGCATGCCTTGCCTTACATAACTATGCAAAAAGTATCTTGAAGCCAGGAATTTCTGTGGTTGACTATACCGATAAAGTAGGAGAGGAGGCAACAAGGCAGTTTGTGAAGATTGGTTTGCTTACACAAGAGGAAACAGAAAAGGAAGGAGGCAATAATGCGTATAGAAAGTATTTGTATCATGGCATCTCTCATCACTTAGGGATTGATGTGCACGACTTAGGAACCAGAACTGAGCCATTAAAAGCCGGTATGTTGCTAACCGTTGAGCCAGGCATCTACATAGAAGAAGAACAAATGGGTATTCGTATAGAAAACAATATATGGTTAACCGAAGATGGTAATATTGATTTGATGAAGAACATCCCTATTACGGTGGAGGAGATAGAGGCAGCGATGGCGAAATAGTTATTTAATTGATTAAACATTACAATGAAACAAATCCCCAACATTTTTACGTTACTCAACCTGTTTTTTGGCTGTCTTGCTGTTTTGTACACTCTTCAAACAGGTATCACCTTAACAAGTAGTAGTAGTCCCGAATGTCTGGATCTGATTGTGATACCCGAAAGGATATATATGGCAAGTGTTTTTATAGGTATTGCTGCTGTGATTGACTTTTTAGATGGTTTTGTTGCCAGAATGTTGAATGCTTCTTCCGAAATGGGCAAACAATTGGATAGTTTGGCTGATGTAGTTAGCTTTGGTGTTGCACCAGGAGTGATTATCTATCAGTTTCTTCGTTTAAGTTATGCGCAACAACCCGATGGGTTAGATATTAATTCATTGTGGCTGATGCCCGCCTTTATTGTGCCATGTGCAGGGGCTTTTAGGTTGGCAAGGTTTAATATTGATACCGAACAAAGCTACAGTTTCAAGGGAGTTCCCATTCCTGCAGTAGGTTTGTTGATAGCTTCCTTCCCACTCATTTATTTATATAGTAATGAAGCTTGGAAAGTGCTTTGCAATCATTGGTTCTGGGATGCAGTTATACTAATTTTGAGTTATCTGATGGTTTCTACCTTGCCAATGTTAGCGTTGAAGTTTAAAAATGCAACCCTCAAAAGCTTCATGCCCTTCATTATTCTTGCAGTAATTGCTATCATATCCGCATTAATTGTCAGATGGATTGCTGTACCGATTACATTTGCAGCTTACGTTATTTTATCTCTGGTTTTTAAACAAAACAAAGTATGATTTATACAGTACACATCAAAGTAATGCCTTTAAAGAACTTATTAGACCCTCAAGGAAAGGCAGTATTAGCAGGTTTGCACAATTTGGGTTTAGGTAGTGTAGAAGATGTACGTGTGGGTAAACACATTACATTGCATGTAGATGCAGCAAGTGAAGAAGCCGCAAAAGCAGTGGCAGAAGAAGCTGGAATAAAATTATTGGCCAATGCAGTAATGGAAAAGTTTGAGATAGAAGAAGTAGTTGCTGGATAATCCATAACTTCGGAGGGTGCAAATCGGTATGACTTTTAAACGCATGAAACGTCAATAGACACATTGAATAATCATTAATTCAAAAAGCAATGACTAATAGTATACAAATCCCTGTCGAAGAATATAAGGCTATGAAAGAGGAGATAGCTTTATTAAAAGATACACCCTTGCTTTCAAAAGTTAATAGGCTTGTAGATTTACTTTATCAAGAAAAGTATGGACTTTATCTTGGTAATGATACTTCTGATTTAACTGAGTCAACAATTAGAAATAGTTGGAGTAACGATAAAAGTGGTTGGGATAATGTATAAACAAAAAGAAATTGTTCTTGTTCCTTTCCCTTATTCAGATTTATCTGCCAATAAGAAAAGACCAGTTTTAATTATTTCAAATGATAATTACAATAGAAACTTTCCTGATATTGTTGTCTGTGTAATTACAAGTAACCTTTTTAAAGATAATTATTCGCTTACCTTGAACAATGATGATTTGGAAATTGGAATAATGCCAGAGCAGTCAATCATTAAGTGTCATAAGATTTTTACAATAGAACAATCTCAAATATTAAAGCGATTTAGCATAATAAGCGATGCTAAGTTTCAGGAAGTAAGTGACAAATTATCACAGTTATTGCAGTCAAACTCTAAAAGGAATTTGGGTAATTAGGTATAACTATTTATCCCCCTAAAACAAATATGCTTTATCTCGTTCCCACACCCCTTGGCAATTTAAAAGACATCACCTTCAGGGCTGTGGAGGTACTGCAAAGCGTGGATGTTATTCTTTGTGAGGATACAAGAACCTCTTCCAAACTCCTGCATCACTACAATATACAAAAACCCTTATCTCCTTATCATCAACACAACGAACATAAGATAGCAGCACACCTTGTAGATCAGATGAAGGCGGGCAAAACCTTTGCTTTAATTACAGATGCAGGTACGCCTGCCATCAGTGACCCGGCTTTCTTGCTCGTTCGTGAATGTGTTGCCAATGAAGTGAAGGTAGAATGCCTCCCTGGTGCAACAGCCTTTGTGCCCGCATTGGTTAATAGTGGGTTACCGACTAATAGCTTTGTTTTCGAAGGATTTCTTCCCCTTAAAAAAGGTAGACAAACTAAATTAAAGCAACTAGCCCATGAGGAACGTACTATTATTTTGTATGAAAGCCCTATGCGGTTGGTAAAATCTCTCGAAGAATTTGCCGTTTACTTTGGTGCAGACAGGCAATGTTGTGTAAGCAGAGAATTAACTAAAATGTTCGAAGAAAATAAACGTGGTTCCTTACAAGAAGTTGCCGCTTATTTTAAAGCGAAGACGGTTAAAGGTGAAATTGTCGTTGTTATTCAGGGTAAATCCTGATATTCTTCCAAATTATTTAACCGCCTGGTTGTTGATTAAATAATTATTACTACTTTTCTCCCCATTTATAATTCTACTTGTATGCATAAAAGTCTGTTTTGTACGCTAATTCTAGCAGCTTTCCTTTCTAAAACGTCTTATGCACAACCCGATCGTTGGCAACAGCGAATTAAATATGCAATCAACGTAAAAATGGATGTGCAGAACAACCAGTTTTCCGGAACAGAGCAAATAGATTACTGGAATAACTCACCAGATACCCTTAATCGCGTGTTTTTTCACTTGTATTGGAATGCTTTTCAACCCAATAGCAGCATGGATGTGCGTAGTCGTGAACTAGGTAAGATAGAAATGGGTACCGACAGAAGTGGTAACCCCATATATGATTGGGATGATCGAGTAAAAGACCGCATCAGTAAATTGTTGGAGAGCGAAGAAGGCTATCAGAAGGTAAAATCAATCAAAATAGATGGGGTAGAACAGCAATTAATAGTTCATGAAACAATCCTGGAGGTGAAGCTTTCTAAACCCATTCTTCCTAAAAGCAAAACTGCATTAGAAGTGGCTTTCGAAGCACAAGTGCCTATACAAATACGTAGGAGTGGCAGGGATAATGCCGAAGGAATACGATATAGTATGAGCCAATGGTATCCCAAAATGGTGGAATATGACTACCAGGGATGGAATGCCAATCCGTATATAGCCAGAGAATTCTACGGGGTGTGGGGCGACTTCGATGTGAAGATAAACATAGATAAAAATTACTTGGTTGCCGCCACAGGTGTACTTCAGAATGCAAATAACATTGGATATGGTTATGAAGATGCGGGTATTAAAGTGCTTGCTACTAAAGAAAAGACCCTTACCTGGAACTTTAAGGGCGAGAATATCCACGACTTTGTTTGGGCTGCCGACCCTACCTATAAACATATCTCTAAAAAGGTTAATGGGGTGATCTTGAATGTGTTTTATAAACCAACAGACAAAACCGGTGACAGTGCCTGGAACAATGTATTATGGGCTGCAGAGAAAGTGTTGCCTTATATAGAAAAACGTTTTGGCAGATACCCTTATCAGCAATATTCCTTTATACAGGGTGGGGATGGCGGAATGGAATATGCCATGGCTACGCTACTGAAGAGTGCTAGTTTGGGTACGGTGTTTCATGAATGGATGCATAGCTGGTACCAACAGATGCTTGGTACCAATGAAAGTCTTTTCCCTTGGATGGACGAAGGGTTTACGACTTATGCCGAGGGGGAAGTAAGTAGTTATTATCGTCAGAATTGGGCAGCGCAGTCACCGTTTATTAATAATGGGGCAAAGGCTGGTATTGCTTCTGCTATAGAAAAAGACAATACCCGTATGCCATTGCATCAATACAACAGTTATAGGGGTTATGTAGATTTGGCAAATAGCGGACTCGAAGAACCTCTAAGTACCCACGCCGATCATTATAACACCAACTATGCATATAGTCAGGCATCTTATAGTAAAGGCTCTGTGTTTATGACTCAGTTGGGGTATATTGTTGGAGATAGTGTTCGCGATAAAATCTTAATGGAGTATTATAACCAATGGCGGTTTAAACATCCAAATGCCAACGACTTTATTCGTGTTGCTGAGAAGGTAAGCGGGCTGGAATTGGAGTGGTACAAGGAATATTGGGTTAATAGCACCAAAACGATTGATTATGCCATTGGTAACATCGACCTTATCAATAATAAAACAACTATTACGGTAAAGCGTAAAGGCAAAATGCCGATGCCCTTAGATATTGTGGTTACTTTTAAGGATGGTTCGAAAGAAATACACTACATACCCCTCAACCTGATGTATGGTGCAAAGCCTGCGGAGAATAATATTCCTAGAACAGTGCATACAGAATGGAAATGGACTGACCCTGAGTATGATTTTACGACCGAACGTAAAATTACCGAGATTAAGAGTATTGAGATAGACCCCACCCATCGTTTAGCAGATATCAATAGCGGGAATGATAAGTTGGTGGTGCCTAATTAATGATATATTTTCCTTTTAAATGATCCTAAGTAATCTGTTTCCAATATATCACTGACATGATTAAAGTTTTATAACTTAAAAAGGTGATTTATCCTAAATGTATTAGTTGGTGATTTATGAATACGATTATAATTTTTTGTAAGAGTCCTAAATAATACAGAGTCATAAATATTTAAGGTGTTTTGAAGTAAGGCTAATTCAAACCCCAAATGATTAGCGTTAATGCCTGATTGTCTGAAACTAAATTCAATTAAGGAAAACGAATATATCATAATCTGAGTGAGACTTACTTAAAATCACACGGATATATCAAAGTCTGAGTGAGACTTGCTTAAAATCACACGGATATATCAAAGTCTGAGTGAGACTTGCTTAAAATCACACGGATATATCAAAGTCTGAGTGAGATTTGCTTAAAATCACACGGATATATCAAAGTCTGAGTGAGATTTGTTTAAAATCACACGGATATATCAAAGTCTGAGTGAGACTTGCTTAAAGTCAAGGTTTTGAGACTTATACTAAAACAAATGATACTGTAGGTGTCGATTTTTTCTGAAAAAGTATAGATAATGTTCAATAATAGTAGTGTAGATGCGAATCTTGTACTTATTTTTCGTTGTATACCCGATATTGGGGGATATCTTTTGTTAGATTGCTAGTGGTTTTGAAAAACGAAAAGACTTTAACGAAAAGAAAGCCTACTTCAAATTTTTTTTAGGTCTGTTTACTATTACAAAAGCAACTGACAAAGCACAAACTATATCAGCAATAAATTAGCTTGGTGATTATTTAATACAATTTTTATGAGCAACAATTCTATTAAGCGCATAATATTAATACTATTCAATATGTTAATTTTATGTTTTGTGGTTACTGCAAAAAGTAATAGATATGAGAAAGATACTACCATCAATTCGCCATTAATTACCAATAGCTACAATGATACAGTGTACAATTCGGTACTTGAAGCTGCAATGGGAATAGCACAACCCTATTTGTTACAACAAAAATATTTTATGATGGCAGGAATTACGGTAAGTGGTAATGCTATCGTTTGTAATGGGGTTACTTATCCTGTTTCTGAAAGCTATTTCAACCCAGGAACTGGTTATTATATTGCGTCTACTTTATATGCACAATATGGTATCAGTAATTTTAGTGCAGTTTGGCCAACCGAATGTCCTAATGCTTTTTATGATTCTGCCACACACTCCTTTAGTTCAAAAATAGATTGTGTGGGCTTTGGTACTAGGCTACTATCTGCCGTAGGAGGTACAACAAGTACTACTAATGCGTATCTAAACCTACTTAATAGAATCCGTACAAACAATGTAGCACCCTTTGCAAGTAAAGGGTTTGTAGCAACTGCCTACCAATTTGGCATTGCTTTTCCTACATTAAAGACTGCCCCAAAGCCAGGCTGGGAATATGTTTCGGGAAATATATGTGCTACCAGTGTAATTGATGGGTATAATCATGTACTAAGAAGCACTATCGGTACTTATAATGGCGTGAGAAAAGGTGGTTTTGGACTTTGTAAGGCAGGGGATGTGTTGGCATTTTCTTATGATTCTCTTGCATCCTCCAATGGGCATTGGATGGTAATTGAAGGTTCGCCCATATTGTTGGATGCAGCTGGTTTGCAGGTATATTATCCCAAAGCTTCTGCTAAAAAGGTTAAAGCTTTTGTTGTAGCTCATAAGGTTTATGCGGTACCTGTAATTGATGATTCGGGGAAGAGTGCGCACTTCAACGATTCTAGAACAAGTTACAGTGGTATTGGTCACGGCACGGTATTGATTGTAGCCGACACTGCTGATGATGCACCTGTGGGATTTATTTTTTCACCTTCTACAAATATCAGCTATTCTCCTATAGATACCTCACACTGTTATGCCATTTCTGTGGGGAGGTTTACAAGTGCGGTACAGTTGCCCATACAGTTGGTTTCATTAGATGCTGTTGCACATAATAAAGAGGCAGTTATTAATTGGCAAACGAATTCTGAGCAAAATACACGTACTTTTATTGTTCAACATAGTTTAGATGGAGTACGTTTCAACCAATTGCGTACTATCAAAGCAAAAGGGGGAGAAGCAAATAGTTATTCGATTATTGATGCCAATCCAGATAAAGGGAATAACTATTATCGGTTACAAATCATAGATGATGAAGGTAAAATTGACTATAGTAAAATAGTTAATCTAAATATGTACAAATTAGTTGATGACATATCAATTTACCCTAATCCTGCTAGGGATATCGTGATGATAAAGGCAATGGATCTGACTTTTGTAAAAATCATAGATAATGTAGGTAGGATTGTACTTAGTAAAGAATTAAAAGATGTAACCAACCCGTCAATCTCAATTGGAGGTATCAGGAAAGGTGTTTATCATTTAAAAGTACAAACGCTGACGGGAGAAAACTATAATGCAAGTTTCATAAAAGAGTAGTTTAAAATTAAAGACTATCAGACGTCTTCAAATAATTCGAATCTTATTGTGTTAGGATAAGGTTAAAGATGGGTTTAAATTTAATTGCCATCGTTATCGTAAGTTTGATTATTGTGTTTACCTATATTAATTAGCTTCCTGTCTTTACTTTTACATCTTTGTATTTTAAATTATACTTTCGCTGCTTAAACAATGTAGTTTATTTGTTGTCGTAAGGCAGCATTTTACAAAATAACAGCATCTAATCTTGCTAAAACGTCAAATTATGAAACTAAGAGTTTTACTAACCTTGCTTATTGCCTCTTTTTGTTTGTCTAGCTTCGCTCAGACAGGTTCCTTGTACTTTGTGAATGGAACGGCACAGTCGGTAAGTATTTGTGAGAATTCATCTAATTATTATATCGACAATTATCTAGCAACGTATGATAAAACAACGGGTAATTTACTGACGTATTCAATAAAAAGTATTCCTTCTCATGGTACTTTACATGGCTTCCCTGGTTCGGGAGGGTCAAATGGAGGTGTTTTTTCGCCTTCAGGATTCTATTATACACCTACAACCAATTATAATGGTACTGATGCCTTTACCATTCAGGTACTTGATGGCACCACAACTGCTATTACAAAGTTCACAGTAACAATTAATGCATTACCTACCGTTGCGGCAATTACAGGTAGCACTATTTCCTGTGGTTCAGGTACTAGCAATCTAAGCGACGCAACTGGAAAAGGGATTTGGAGTAGCGACAATAGTATTGTTTGTACAATAGATAGTTTGTTGGGAACAGTTACACCCGGTACTGCTGGTACAGCAACTATAGGGTATACGGTTACGAGCACAACTACTGGTTGTTCGAATACAGCTACAACCACATTTACAGTTAGTGGTGCGCCGGTAGTGAACGGAATAGGAGCAACTGGAGGAACAACAATTTGCGCAGGTTCTACAACGACCTATACAGATGCAACACCTGCTCCTACGGGAGGAACTGCAATATGGAAAAGTTCCAATACTGCTTTTGCAACTATTGATAGTATTACTGGAGTTATTACTGGTGTGGCGGCAGGAAATCCAACAATAAGTTATGTGGTAACCAATATGTATGGGTGTAATAGAACTGTAACCAGAGGTCTTACAGTAACTGCGGCACCTGTAGCTGATACAATTGCATATACAACAAAAAATGTTTGTGTAGGAGCAACAATAACCCTTACAAATGCTACACCGGGTGGTGGTGGAATAACAAGGGCATGGTCTTCTAGTAATGGAAATGCTACTATTTCTAGGGGTCTTTTAGGGATAAGTACCGAAAATGTATTGGGAACAACACCTGGGACAGACTCAATATTCTTTAATGTAACAAGTGGTGGTTGTACGGTGTCTGCGAATGTGGTAGTAACTGTAAATCCTATTCCTGTAATTGGTGCTATTAGCGGTGTTTCCTCTGTTTGTCAGTTCAATACAGTACAATTAACCGATACCACTCCCAAAGGTACTTGGACAAGTAGCAAGACTACTGTTGCTACTATCAATAGTAATACAGGATTGCTAAGTGCACTAACTGCAGGAACCACTAATCTAACCTATTCAGTTACATCAGCCTTTGGCTGTTCTGCTTCTGTTACTAGTCCATTTACTGTGTTTGCAGCTGCTGCTGTAAACCCTATTGTCGGAACCAATAGTATTTGTATCGGTTCATCAACTACACTAACAGATAATACAGTAGGGGGGGCATGGTCTATAAGTAACAGTAAGATTGCTACTATTGATAATGGTGGCTTATTAACTGGTAAGGCTGCAGGGACTGATACAGTTTACTACACCTACACCACTTCGGGCGGTTGTACACAAATAGCCAGTTTTCCTATTACGGTAGCTGCGAGTGTAGTTGTGGCTCCAATACTTGGTTCTTCTAGTGTTTGTTTGAATAGCACCACTCAACTAACAGATGCGTCAATAGATCCTACTGCTACTTGGAGTAGTAGTGACCAAACGATTGCTGCTGTAGATAATAATGGTAATATCACCACAGTTCAACCAGGAGTTGTAACCATTCAATATTCAATTGGTTCCGGTAGCTGTATTGGTACAGCCCTTAAGAATTTTATTGTTTATGGGTTGCCAACCATTGATAATAATAGTGTGGTTGCTGGTGATACCTCTATTTGTAGTGGTAGCTCATTTAAAATTTCGAATGATAGTACAGGCGGCGTATGGAGTACAAGTAGTGCAAGTGCAAGTGTAGACACTTCTGGTTTAGTAACAGGTGTAAGCACAGGTAGTTCAGTTATAACCTATAGTATCACCGATAAAAATGGTTGTTACAATGCTGCTACAACTACGGTTGCTGTAAATGCAACACCAGCTGCATTTACCATTACAGGCTCTAATTCTACTTGTGCCGGAGGGGTTATAAGTTATACTACTAATCTTACAAATAGTGTTACGGCTACTTGGCTAAGTAGTAATCCTTCTGTTGCAACATTAACCAATTCGGGTAAGACGTTAAGTAATAGTTTGATTGCAAGTAAGGTAAATACAGGATCCACAACTATTTATTGTACTGCATCAAATGGGCAGTGTACAAGAACACAATCAATAGTTGTAACAGTAACAAAGGCATTGGTGGTAGCACCAATTGTTGGTAATACCAACCTTTGTATGGGAACAAGTTCAACTTTCACAGATTCAACAAATAGTGGAACCATTACTTGGACCGTTAGTAGCGGAACCGGTGCAGCTAATATTACCAATGGTGTAGTAACACCTGTAACTGAGGGTACTGCTACTGTTAACTATTCAATTAATGCCGGAAATGGTTGTACAGGTAGCGTAACAAAGGCAATTGTGATAAACAATTTACCAACAGTTGGTGCAATTAGTGTTCCAAATCCAGGTACAGTCTGTGCTGGATCTACCATAACTCTTTCAGACACCACAAAGGGGGGGATATGGAAAAGTGGAAATACTGGAGCTGCAATTATTGATACAGCTTCTGGTATTCTTACGGGTGTAACGGGTACAAGAGGGGCTGGTACAAATGTTACTATAACCTATACCTATACAAGCCCTGTCGGTTGTATCTCCAGTAAAACGGCTACTGTTACAGTTAATACTGGAAACCCTGCTACACCAAATACTGGAGTTGCTTCCTTGTGTGCAGGAAGTAGTTATACTTTTACAAATACTACAGCAGGTGGAACCTGGTCTAGCGATAATACTGCTGTAGCAACAGTTAATAGTTCTACAGGTATTGTTACCGCTGTAGCTTCTGGTAGTGCTGTAGTACAATACACCACAACTGGATTTGGCCGCTGCCCGTCTGTTGCAAATAGTAACCTTACGGTTGTAGCGCTTCCTAAAATAGTGTCTAATACAGGTGATAGTGTTTTGTGCGTAGGACAAAATGCTCAATTATTCAATGCTTCCGTTATCCCAACAGGTGGTTCATACCAATGGAGCAGTAGCAATACCTCAATTGCCACAGTAAGCGCGACGGGATTGGTTACAGCTGTTGGTTCAGGTAAAGTTTCAATATATTATACGGTTATTAATCCTAAAATTAGTGTATCTACCTGTTACAGTACGGCTACTACTAATTTTGTAATTAATGCAAATCCAACTGTTCCTTCAATATCTGGCAGTGGTAGTACATTGTGCGTAGGTAGTAGCTTGACTTTGAGTAACGCTACAATTGGTGGTACTTGGGGTGTGAATGATACCACAATAGCAACAATCTCACCTTCTACTGGTATCATTACAGGTGTTGCTGGTGGGAATATAATTGTTACCTATTATGTTTCCGATCCAATAACAGGCTGTAATACGACTGTTTTTGGAAATGGAACTATCATTTCCTTGCCTACAATATCGGATATAGTAGGGAATAATGTGTTATGTATGGGAACGCCTTCTCAATTAACAAACGCTACTACACAAGGAGTTTGGAGTAGTTCAAATACGGCTGTTGCCAAAGTTAGTACAACAGGTCTTGTAACAACATTAAGTCCGGGTACTTCTGTGATTAGTTATACCTATACAAATCCAACTTATGGTTGTAAAAATGCAGCAACTGATACAGTTTCAGTAAATCCTGTGCCAGTTGTAGGTCCAATTACGGGTAATGCAAGTGTTTGCTTTGGAAATGCAATATCATTGGCAGATACAACAACAGGAGGAACTTGGACAAGTACCAATAATGCAATTGCAACTGTGGATAATAATGGTACAGTAACACCAGTTTCATTTGGTAGTGATTCTATTAAGTATTCTGTTTCCGATTTGGTTACTAGCTGTAATACAACAGTAACATTGCCCATTAAAGTAAGTTCTACTCCTGTTGCTTCGTTCACAGTTAATAAGCCTTCACAATGTTTGAGTGGAAATTATTTTCTATTCACAAACACCAGTACAATCAGCTCAGGATCAATTAATAGTATATGGACAATTGATGGTAAAACGTTTACAACTTCAAATTCAACCTATTCTTTTGCTGCCGCCGGAACATATACAATTAAGTTAGTGGTTACAAGTACCTCTGGTTGTGTTGATAGTACTGTTCAAACCGTAACTGTAAATCCTCAGTCTACTGCTTCATTTGCGATAAACAATAACTCTCAATGTCTATCAGGCAATAGCTTTAGTTTCACCAATAATTCAACTATTAGTAGTGGCTCTGATGGATTCAGTTGGAGTTTTGGGGACGGTACTTCCGCTACTTCAATAAATGCTAGCCATACCTATACAAGTGCCGGGTCGTTTGTAGTACAGTTAATAACTACAAGTAATTTTGGATGTTTGGATAGTACAGCCCAAACAATAACAACGTTGGCTAATCTGACTCCGACAGTAAGTGTTAAGGCAACTTCTACCAATATTTGTTCAGGAACAAATGTTACTTTCACTGCTACTATTACAAATGGGGGCACTTCGCCAACTTATCAATGGTATAAAAATGGTCTCCCGGTTGGAACAAGCTCAAATACTTATTCTGATAATGCGTTGGCTAATGCAGATAATGTGAAATGTGTGCTTACCAGCAGTTATCAGTGTCTTACAGTTCCTTCTGCCACAAGTAATGTTTTGGTTATTACAGTTTCACAATATGTTACGCCAAGTGTAAGTATTTCTACCCCTACTTCTACAGTTTGTAGTGGAACGAATGTAACCTTTACTGCATCAAGTACAAATGGTGGTTCAAGCCCAACTTATCAATGGACAGTAAACGGAGCAAGTGTTGGTACAAATTCAAATACTTATTCTTCAAGTGTATTGACCAATAATAGCGTTGTTGCTTTAACATTAACCAGTAGTACAACTTGTGTAACTTCTCGATCAACAAATAGTAATGATATTACATTAATTGTAAATTCACTTTCATCCTCTAATACGGTAGCAAGTATCTGTTCAGGAAATTCTTACAGTTTCAATGGTACTGCTTATAATGTCTCTGGCACCTACACAACCTACCTTACCAACTCTGTAGGTTGTGATAGCGCTGCAACATTAGTTTTAACAGTTAAATCTACATCTACTTCTTCTACGAAGGCTAGTATTTGCCAGGGAAGTACCTATACTTTCAATGGCATTGGTTACACAAATGCCGGGACATATACAACCCATCTAACAAACAGTGTTGGTTGCGATAGTGCTGCAACTTTAATTTTAACAATCAAATCGCTTAGCACATCTACAACCAAAGCTAGTATCTGTAATGGAGCGTCATTTACATTTAATGGAAATAGCTACAAAACTGCTGGAACATATGTTTCACACCTTACAAATAGTGTAGGTTGTGATAGTGCTGCTACATTGATTCTAACCGTAAAGTCTACAAGTACGTCTTTAACAACAGCAAGTATTTGTTCTGGTGCTAGTTATACTTTTAATGGAGTTGCCTATACAACTGCAGGTACTTATGTTTCTCATCTTACCAATAGTGTAGGTTGTGATAGTGCGGCTACATTGGAGCTTACAGTTAAACCGACTTCAACATCTACAACCACAGCAAGTATTTGCTCTGGCAATTCCTACTCATTTAATGGTACTTCTTATTCACTTACTGGTTCATACACAACTCACCTTACCAATAGCGTAGGTTGTGATAGTGCAGC
>CAISCV010000286.1 GCA_903883945.1 uncultured Chitinophagaceae bacterium
ATCCATATAACCTGGGATACGGCTGGTATAGTTCTCACTATAATTGATAGAGATACGTTTAATCATAGTTATGAAGCGTCCCGTCACTCTTTCGAAGTCATTTAGTTCATAGGGGGAGTTCATTTGCTTCAATCGTTCAGCAATCCTGATATCACGCTTTTGTTTGCGCCATTTACTCAGTGCTTCCCTCTTTTTAGCTCCTGTTAATAAAAATCCATTCTTGTCGGTAATAACCTCTTCTCTTGTTTTGAGATCAATCCCCAATGCATTAGATGGATTATTGTCAAGGCCGGGTGTTTTATTTTTATTATTCCGGTTAGGAGTAGGCACATTCGTATTGGCAGTAAAAGCATTTGCCGCCTTCAACCAATGGCTCATATTATAAATCTTAGTTAGGTCTATTTCCCCACTGAAAGTATTGCTCTGGCTATTTTCTATCGTGTTTCCTAACTTGGGCGCCAACAAGCTAGCTGCTATCCAGTCGTAAGACGTACCATAGGCATAGCGGGCAGTAAGCCAATCTAGTATAGGTATTTTGTTTAAGGGTACATTGTAACTGCTAATTGTTTTCTGGCTATATCTGGTATTACGACCACCTTTCAAGAAATTAGTCCACATACTATCCTTCTGTCCTTTGGAACTTAGGCCTCCGCTAGGTTCATCCACATAAGCGTTATTGGTAGCAGAGAAGTCTACGTTGATGCTTCGGGTAAGATCCCAACGCAAATTATAAAACCTGTCAAAAGTAAAATATTTGTCGTAAGTCGTATCTACCCTTTGCACTTTGGTACCTACTTCATCGGTATTAACAATACGCGGTGTAAATTGTCCAAACTGTCTGTTTACGTCGGCACGAACACTTACAAGCGATGGTTTTAGGTTAAAGTTAAAGTCTTTAATAAGGTTTAGCCATGGGCTTGAATTCTTGATTAGTTTCTTGAATGGCTCATTATACTTTGTTGAATTGTTGTAGTTATACCCAACATTTACCTTGTACTTCTTGATGTCGTTATACAAAACCGTAGGACTCGTTTCAGAGGTATGGGTATACGATATACTTGCATCAAAGTTACTTGCACTAAAGATGTGTGGTTTGCCTTTTGGCAGAAAGTGCATGTTCGTAAGATTGATGGTCGTAATAGTAGTCTGATCTAAAGATGCTCTTTTGATGGAATCTTTTGCAGCCTTTGTGGCGGCCGTACTTAACTTATATGAATAAAGTACATCCTGATCGTAGGGGTCATATTGTGGGGTTATAATGTTTTTGTTGATGCTTGCATAAACGGGCAAAGTAATATTAAACTTTTTGGGTAACAGCTTAGCAGCATCAATAGAGATGGCTGCAGATAATTGGGTGAGGTTGTCTTTAGACCGCTCGTTGGTATGCTGTTCTATTGTACCCCAACCCTGCGAGTATTTCCCGGCAGAAATAGAGATCTTACCTAAGTCAGATAATTGAATATCAGCTTTAGCCACAACCGCATAGGCTGGTTTTTCATTAATACCCGAAAGTCTTAGCTCATCCACCCATACCTCCGCACTTAATGCATTGGTATTTCCTCCTGATGGGTTTTCAATTCCTATTAGTATTCCCTGTACCTGTGCAAAGTTGGGATTACCTAGTATGCTATATTTTTTGGGGTCTCCTTTAAGCGTATCCCTGTATATTTTCGAAGATGAATATCCAGGTTGTTTGTCCCGCGTGAGTTTTAAATTGATAAGGTCCTGCAAGTTAAAGTCCAGATTGTTAGCGGCAGGCCAAACCAGATCATTCTGTGCAGCCGTATAGGTTCCTGTTGGTGTTACTTTTAGTGGAACTTTAATTTCATAAAAGTTATTGGTTAAGTCTTGCCCAATACGTACCACCAAATTTAAATCATTGTTATTAATTGGCAGCTGACCTAAAATACTTTCTGCGTGAGCAAACATCGACAGTTTACCATAAGACCGTAAATCTAGATTCGTTGTTTTAAAGTCTGCCCTTGCATCCCCGTCTCTCAGGTTGTAAACTTGCATACTCATCGATTGTTCATTTTGCAAGATATTTACCCCATTGTTACTCAATTGCTGCACCCGCTCAATACCCGGAGGAATCACATAGTTTACAGGTGTTCTTTTACTGTTTTCTTGAATGCTTACAGCCCGTGTATTAAAAGTCGTCGTATTAAAACCAGGCAAACTATCCAATGAAGTCGACACCCCATTAGTATCCAAAGCGTAGGTGTAGTTACGCCATTGATTACGAACCAAGTTTAAGCTAGCAAAACGAAGTACGGTAGAATCTTTAAAACCAGTCATATACATCCGCAAGTAACGGACCGATTGAAAGTCGGGAATATTCCCAACATTATTGGTGTAATTCTGAATAGGAATCCGAAACAGGTACCAATTTTCTGAATTCTGTTTCCCATCTGCATATGTAACAGGAACAGAAGTTACTTGTGCAATATATTGGTTGGTAGCAGGACTCATACCACTTTTAAGCGGTATTTCATATTCAAAATACTGTTCTGTCTGATTGAGTTGGTTGTCATGATTGAGGTCTTCATCATCGGGATACAAGGTAGAGGCAGGTGCATAAGTAGAACTGCCAGATACAATAGGGGAGTTGCCATCGGGACCATTATAGTTTTTGTATCTGCCCAAAATATCTGTCTTAGCATCAAAGGAAGCATCACGATACCAAACATAGTCATCGTGGGAAGGATCCTTTAAAGCCGATTGGTAAAGTGGGGAACGCTCCCCAAAACTGTTCTTTATTTGAGATAGATAATCTCTTCTTTTATATCTTTCTGCCGAATCACTCAAACCATCATACCCCACATCCTGATAGGCCCTGTCGGAAGGATTATTACTAAAGGCTTGGGTAATTTGTATGGGGTTTAGAGGTGTTGTACCCCAAACACTTGAATTGTCGACCGCAGCAAGAAGGCTTGGTGTATTCAATCCGTTTTCATAAGAACGTTTGCCATCTTTCAAGATGTCTTCACTTACATCCCCTAGGTTAATGTATAAATTCCCCTCACTACTACCAGGATTCTTTATAAAAGGATCTTGCACCCAAAACTCTAGGTATTGGAAATTATTGGTAATGAAATCCGTCTGGTCTAATGCCCGCATCAAGCCACCCCATTTACTCATGGGGTCTTTAAAACGGCCATTAGAATCTATTCTTCCTGGATCGGCCTCATAGTTGTAAGGGCCTAACTCCTGTGGATAGTAGGCAATATCAAATGTTGTTGTTTGGGTATTGGTAATATTGGTAGTTGTTTGTGGAAACAATTCACTGGTATACACCAAACGTGTTCTTGGGTCGCTCAATGCCTTCAAGTTATTCTTTAGCGGATTGGTCGGACTATTTTTATCCTGTAAGTTGGGTTCAATATTATACCAGGCAATCTTAGCCCTGTTCTTTCCATAATTGAGGTTATTATTAAGGTTAAATTCAGAGAAACTTTGTGGGGTAGAAGCCAATGCCCAAGCCGTTAGTGGAAACCGGAGATCCAAATTACTGGTTGAACCTTCAAAGTCATCCACATATATCAAACCACTTGTGCCACTACCAATTTGCGCCGGATGCCCTGGTTTTAGATAAGCACCTTCTATAGAAGTAGTAATAAAACTATTAGCTTTTGCAGTGTAGAAAGGTAATCTGCCTAACAAGCGTGTAAGACCAGGCATCTCCGATTTGTAGCTGATATCCGCCCCATACATCGTATTGTTAATGGGGTCTTGCCCATAATCTACTTTGGTGTAATATGGTCGTTCTTTTAGTTTGGTAATAGAGAAGCCGGCAGATAGTTTTTTATTAAATATATATTCTGCCCGCAATCCAAAAAAGCCTTTCTGTTGTACCCCTATGTTGGCATTGTTTTCAAAGGATACATTCACAGGAACACCTGCATTTAGTATAGATTGATTTAAAATCTTTACACTTCCTAGGTTGTAATCCACAACAAAGTCGGCCCCTTCTACCAGTTGCTGCCCACCCGCGTTTACTTTCACTGAGCCTTGTGGAATATTAAAAGCACCCAGATATATTTCACTACTACCCGTAGCAGTAGCTTGACCTTGCATTTGAAAACGATCCAAAGTAGTATTGGTAAGCGCAATCGCCTTTATGGAATCATACAAAGGAGAAAAGAGATATTTCTTCTGAATATCACTGGATACACCGGTAAATGCCTGTTGTTGCAAATCTTTACCAAAGGGTTGCAATACAGGAAAGATGATTTTACCTTGTTGCGATAAAACCGTAAAGCCTTCTACATAGTCAAATACACCATCGGGCTGGGGGTCGCCGCGGCTATTTAACCTATCTAGTTTAAGTATTTTCAATAAAGGCTGACCGCTCACGGATGGCGAAGATTCGGGTAGATATAGCTTCAATCCACCACTTGGGTCGTTGTAGTACAGGTTTAGTTTGAAATCTTTTTGAGATAAGCCGGTAACACCCAACGAATAAACGTTTTTCATCATCAAATCCCAGATAGGAAGATTGGTGCGCGCAGCGGTTGCTTTCAATAACTTCAAGAAAAGTACCTGTTGTACGCCCCCCTGTGAAGAAGTAGAATCGGTAGTCGTAGCTTTTCGTGCCGTATCTAACCCAATATCCGATGCAAATTCACCTACTTGGTATACCCGTCCATTGGCAGTATACTGGTAGGCAACTGCCAACACATCACTCGGTTGTAAGGAGGTATTTAAAGAGATGAAACCTGTTTGTGGGTTGAAATAAAATTCACTTGGCGAAAGCTGACGGGCAAAAGATATTTCGTAGTCAGTAACTGGTTTTAGGTTTAGGTTGTTAAGCTGTGTGCCTACTGTTGATGGACTACGAAAAGCCGATTGCAAGCCACCCGAAACAATTTTAGAATACAATCCATTAGAACCATTGTCGGGCAAACCATTGCCGGGGTTGCCACCCGCATTGTTTGGATTGTACGGATTAGATTCTCCTAAGTCCATAAAGCCTGCTACAAAACGGGCATTGGTGGTAGCCCCAGTTCTGTTGGTAATCCATACTTCTACCCGTTGTATCTGTGCTTGTGAGTTTACCACAGGCAGGGTAGCCATTGCATTGTTAAAATTGTTTTTAAAGTATTGCCCCAATAAGAAGTTACGGTTTTCGTCGTAGTCATCCAGTTTAAGGTTAAAGTTGGTGGTAGAGGCACCTCCCTTTAAAGATTGGGTTTGCGTCTGACTCTTTTGTTGCGCAATAGCTGCGGTAATAAATAATTTACCAAATTGTAATTGTGCCTTCAATCCAAATAAATTCTGATAGCTTGGTTGTAAGCTACCCCTCGATTGCCACGACATATTACCTGCATTGATACTCTTGATAATCTCATCATCTTTGCCTTTATACTCAAGTTTCAACTGATTGAGGTAATCGAAATTAGCGAGCGTGTTATAGCTAAGAGGCAGCTTTAGTTTATTGCCAATGTTCGCATTAACATTAAAATTGGTATTCATGTTAAAATCAAATCCACCACTACTACGAGCCGATTCGGGCAAAGTAGGGTTCAATGTCTTTTGCCCTTGATAGCCCATCAATATATCAATAGACCCCTGTGGCTGAATATCTACTTTTAGTGCTTGTTGCAATTGTTTGGTAAGGTTGCCTGCAATGCTATCCTTATTGGTGAACTTATTAAACTTACTCTGCAGTCCATTCTTAGCACCATTTACAGCACTGTCTCCTGCACCAAATATCCGGTCGAAGAGACTGGTATAAACATAGTGTTTAGGTCGGCTAAGCTTTTTGTTCAGTTGCATAATAGCATCTGCCCGGTCCTGAAAGTATTGATTTTCATTTAGGTGGTTTTGGAGTGCATAAAACTCTTCAAAGGTAAGATAGGTAGGCTCACGATATATATGGTTGCCCACTCGCTCGTAGATGTAATATTTCTTTGTTTTAGGGTCGTATTCTATATTTTGGTTAATGATGGAGGTATCCTTTATATCGAATGGGTTTTTGTTCCGCCAGGTAAACCAGTCCCCCCGGCGGTCTTGCAACGGAAAAGTCATACTATCCTTGGGGTCAACAGTTATGGTATCTAGTTTCTCCGCTGGTAGGGTACTGTCTTTTATTACAGCGATTGAATCTTTTTTTTGGGCAAGAGAATCGCCTATGCCCAATAATAGGACACCACTAGTAAGTAGGAATAAAAACGCTAACCCTTTATAACAGTTCAAATCAGGTAACCTTTGTTAAGTAGATGTTTATGCTATAATTATAGACTTTTAAGTGCTTGTTTAATTAATTCTTCGAGTGCAATATTAGGGTTTGTTTCTATTACTTTTCTAATTGAATTCTCTGCCATTGCCCTTCCTACGCCCAAAGCCACCAAGGCCGTAATCGCATCATTGTCCACCGATTGTATCGGTGCACTACCCAACGGGTTCTCCAATGCTTGTTTGCCGAACTTATCTTTCAATTCAACAATCAAACGCTCAGCACTCTTCTTTCCAATACCCTTAATGCTTTCCAATATTTTCGTATTCCCTTGTATGATGGCACGCTGTATTTCCTCAGGTTTCATCCCCGAAAGCATCATTCTTGCAGTGGCAGCACCAACACCTGAAACACTAATCAACTGCAAGAACATCTCTTTCTCTGCATGGTCTATAAAGCCATACATTGTCTGACCATTCTCAAAAAGATGAAGATACGTGTACAACAACCCGTTGTCTTTGTTGGCAATAGCACTATAGGTGTTCAGACTGATTTGTAAGTCGTAGCCCACGCCATTTACCTCAACAATCACCCGTGCAGGTGTCTTATCTACAAAGTTGCCCCTAACAAATGCTATCATAATAGCTGCGAATGTAAGTTTTTACAGAAAGAAAATACAAAGGAGGGTATTAAAATCGGCAGATAAATCGTTAAAAAGAAAATAGAAAGTAAAGGGGAATGTAAAATGTAGCAACCAGATATAGGAATTGTAAGCATACTTTTGGGGTATACCAGTAATCAAACTCGTGCCAATACTACCCCGTTTTAGCTCCTGTTTAACACTTTGATAATGCCAATAAAGGTTTGAAAACAATAGTGTCCTAAACATTTTAATATTTATATTAAACCTACTGTTAGAGGTGCTAAAACTTTAATTTTCAGAAAAGAACCCCCTGTGGGCTAATTTTATCCTTTTCTAAGTGTTCTTCAAAAGGTTTGTCGAGCCACAACTGTAGTTCTATTTTCACGAACAGGTTGAGCCTTATAA
>CAISCV010000287.1 GCA_903883945.1 uncultured Chitinophagaceae bacterium
AAAACACACGGCCCTCATCACCACTTTTACCAATATTTTGGGGGAAGTAATAGAAGGTGCTTCCGTAGAAATTGTCTTAGATACAGAAACCAAAAAGGCTATATCAAATATCTCAGGCATCGCCGAGATAGAAGAATTTGTAGGCGGAACCTACAATGTTACGTATGCTGCAAAAGGATATATTTCCCAAGTCATTCCTACCAAATTCATGCTCGGAGTAACGACTACTACAGCAATAGTTCTCCTCAAAACAGTATAAAATAAATAGATACCCAACACTTCGAGCCTAGTCACCTCGAAGTGTTTTTTATGGCTACAACAATAAACGAATAGGCGCCGAAAAGCCAATACTTCAATTGAACCACGCATTCGAGTTTACAACAGTTTTGGATAATCAAAATTTGGTTAAACTAAACACTATGTCAAGAATCTTAACCTCAAAGAACACTTGGCATGATGAATGAAAGCTATTTTAGAAATAGTAGCGTTATGGTATAACTGAAACCCCTTGTGTCCCTCGTGGTTAGATTACCCTCCTCAATACCAAATTTAGATGTGTTTGCCCAGCATCCTTTGTAGTTAAATATAAATCTTCTTTACTTTTGGCGGATGTTGTACAACACCCCCTCCTTTTCACACGAACATTTTATGCGTCAGGCACTGAGAGAGGCTGAGGAAGCCTTTGCAAAAGACGAAGTTCCGGTAGGGGCAGTAATGGTAATGAATAATAAAATAATTGCCCGCGGACACAATCAGGTAGAGTTGTTGAACGACAGTACTGCACACGCAGAAGTGCTCGCACTCACCACTGCCTATCAGGTAATGGGAAGTAAATACCTCCCCGATGCCACGTTGTATGTAACTGTAGAGCCTTGTCTGATGTGTTGTGGTGCCTTGTATTGGGGTAAAGTGGGCAAAATTGTTTATGGTGCAAATGATGAAAAGAATGGCTACCATCATTTTACAAATCAAAATCCCTTTCCACTTAAAACAGAAATTATTACAGGTGTATTAGCTGAGGAATGCGCTAAGTTGATGAAAGACTTTTTTAAAGCAAAGAGATAATAGATAGTTGTAGTTAGGTAGCGTTCTCTACACTCAAATACTAACAATTACCACGCTGTTGATGCCATTAAATAACTCGTTGATGTCAAACTAGTAGCTCATCTTCCTCAAATTGCAATGCCGTTAGCCTCCTAAGCGTTACATTTGCAAAAATTTCGACGAGAGGTAATGGTGTATTTAACTAGGTTAGAGCATTTTAATGCAGCACATAAATTGTATAATCCCAATTGGAACAAAGAAAAAAATGAGGAAGTATTTGGAGTATGTGCCAACGAGAACTGGCACGGGCACAACTTCGACTTATTTGTCACCGTAAAGGGAACGCCCGACCCTGATACCGGCTTTTTGATCGACGTAAAGAAGCTAAGTAAGATTATTCAAGAACATGTTATCAAAAAACTAGATCATAAAAACCTGAACTTAGACGTAGATTTTTTGCTTGGAAAAATGTGTAGCACAGAGAATCTGGCAATCGGAATCTGGAATGAACTAGCTCCACATATCCCTTCAGTCGTGCAATTGCACTGCATCAAACTATATGAGACACAGCGGATTTATGTGGAATATTTCGGAGAATAAACAGCGTTTAATTTATTAAATCGGAAAGTGTTCAAGAAATTATTCAAAAATTTTAAACAAAATAAAAGCCTTGTTGGTTTATATATCGCACATCAATCTAGAAATGATAAATCGAAATACTAGTTTTAGATATATTATTTACAAGTTGATTTATATTTGAAGCATTGTTACTGACTTAGTTGTTGTTCTTTTTTTCTGGCCACTTGGTAAACACACTTTTTACACAGTGCTGGAAGGTTGGTAACGTTAGGTTTCTTAGATTTTTACAAATAGATTTTGTTTTCTTAGTTCCCCACAATAAAGTGACGGATACTAATGAAATCGACTTATTTATGCAGTTTTATATGAATAAAGTAGCCGTTTTTAGGAAAGAACATTTTAATGCTGCACACCGCTTGCACAATCCAGCATTGAGTGATGCTGAAAATGAAATGCTGTTCGGAAAATGCAATAACAAAAACTATCACGGTCACAATTACGACCTGATAGTAAAGATTACGGGTGTCCCCGATCCTAAAACAGGTTATGTAATGGATATGAAATTGCTCAGCGACCTGATTACAACCGAAGTGCTGGATAGATTCGATCACAAGAACTTAAATCTGGATACAGTAGAATTCAAAACACTAAACCCAACAGCAGAAAATATTGTAATTGTAATTTACAACCTGCTCAGGGAAAAAATTAATAACGAATTAGATTTAAAAATTAGACTTTATGAAACAGAACGAAATTTTGTCGAATATCCATCTTAACGAAGACAATAAATTGGTGCTTACAGATACAGATATCATGATTGATGAAATTGGAGATAACCATATTCTTACTTCTGTAGACACCCCCATGAGGAGTGACGCTTTTGTACTAAGCGAAGAGGAGAAGATTGCTGAGATTGAAAAACACTTCAAAGCAATAATGGATACGCTGGGTTTAGATCTTACAGATGATAGCCTCAAAGGGACACCCCGCCGTGTTGCAAAAATGTATGTAAAGGAAATATTCAGCGGACTGAATCCTGCTAACATGCCGAAGATTGCTTTGTTCGAAAACAAGTACAAATACAATGAGATGCTAGTTGAAAAGAACATCTCTTTCTACAGCAACTGCGAGCACCACTTTGTACCTATTATGGGTAAAGCACACATTGCTTACATCAGCAATGGAAAGGTGATTGGTTTGAGTAAGCTAAATCGTATTGTAGAATACTTTGCAAAGCGTCCACAAGTTCAGGAAAGGTTGACTATGCAGATTGGTAAGAAATTACAAGAAATACTAGGTACAGATGATGTGGCTGTGGTAATAGATGCAAAACATTTATGTGTTTCTAGCAGAGGTGTAAAAGATGATACCAGCAGCACCATAACTGCCTTTTACGATGGCGCTTTCAAGGATGAAAAAAGAAAGAATGAATTCTTGAAATACCTCGAATTAAATACAACCTTCTAGTGGTTAGTTATCAGTGATTAGTGGTTAGTTGTGCGTTATAACTTATCACTAATCACTAACCACTAACCGCTAATCTCACTTACGCACCCTATCTGCATTCTTTGCTATGAAATCACCCCAGCCTTTCAACCCCTTAGTTTGTTTCCCCAATACAGAATTTGATTGATAGTGATGACATAACGCAACCGCCAATGCATCGGTAGCATCGTAATATTGTGGCTTCTCTTCTATTTTCAGCACACTCTTCAACATCATCCACACTTGTTCTTTGTCTGCGTTACCGTTGCCGGTAATTGATTGTTTTACCTTTTTGGGACTATATTCTGTTATGTCCAATCCTGCTTGCATCGCCGCAGCAATAGCTACCCCTTGTGCACGCCCTAGCTTCAACATACTCTGTACATTCTTGCCAAAAAAGGGAGCTTCAATGGCAAAGGTGGTTGGCTTATATAACCTTACCAGTTCAACCACTTTAGTATGAATTTTCTCCAGTCGTTCATAGATGTCTTCATAGCTGGTGAGCTTCAATGTATCCATCAACAGCACTTGTGGTTGCTTGCCATCTGTTCGCAACAAAGCATATCCCATCAATTGTGTCCCCGGATCTATCCCTAAAATTATATTCGTTTCTTGCATCTATTGTTATTTAACACTGCTATTAACAGTATTGCGCGGTGTGAAAATAGTTATTCAGCATCACTTTGACCGCTATATCTTTATATGGTGTTTCTTTGCAACTAAATTTATAACGCCTGAACAAGCAAATAAAAATATTACTGAACTATTTCGTCGGGCCAATCCTGTTCATTTGGTTGTCTTACAGCATCTACCAACAGATAGTAGCACAAAAAGACCTCCACCAATCATGGAAAATAATAGTAACTACTTTTAATAGTCCCAAACAATGGCTTCTGTATGTGGTGGTTGTTTTAATGGTATTAAACTGGGGACTGGAAGCAAAAAAGTGGCAACTATTAATGCAACCCATACAGTCACTTTCTTACAAACGTGCTTTCAGAGCGGTATTCAGTGGACAAGCATTGGCATTAGGAACGCCCAATAGGGTAGGGGAGTACGTGGGAAGAATTGTTTACATGAAGGAGGGTAACAGGCTCAGGGCTCTGTCTCTCTCTGCTGTAGGTAGTGTAGCACAAGTGTTGGTTACCTTTTTCATTGGCTTCTGGGGATTGGTTTATGTTTATTTTCTTTTAAACAATAATCTTTCGCTAACGCATAGTTTATCAATAGTATGGTTAACAGGGTTATTGACCATTGTATTAACATCAACTGTTACATTATTCTTGTTCTATTATAATTTAGCCTGGGTAACCAAAGTATTCGAAAAGATCCCTTTTGTAGCCAAATACAGTTACTTTATCCAGAAGTTAGAAACACTACATACCAAGGATCTAACGAACATTCTATTCCTTTCATTTGTACGTTATAGTGTTTATGTGTTGCAATATTTGTTATTGTATACTTTTTTTGGGATTGATATTTTTTGGTGGCAAATTATTTGCTTAACAAATGTACAATTACTAATAATGACCATTGTACCTAGTATTGCATTGGCCGAAGTGGGCATTAGAGGTAAAGTAAGTATTGCCTTGTTTTCATTACTCACAAACAATTCTTTGGGAGTAATAGCAACGGCAGCAAGTATTTGGTTGATTAATTTGATTGTACCTGCATTAGCTGGAAGTTTACTCATACTTGGATTGAGGATTGTAAGAAAATAACATTTATGAAATTATTCATTATATCTTTTTTGTTTTTGTTAATGGGCATCCGCATTTGTTCTGGCAATGAATTTTGTGGTATCACCAATACTGCTTTTCAGAACGATGAAAAAATCTCTTACACTATTTACTATTCTGTAATTGGATTGTACGTAAATGCGGGCAGCGCAACATTTACGGCCAATCTGGAAAAGTATGCAGGAAAAACAGTGTACCATGTTGTTGGTTCAGGCTCTAGCAATCCTAGTTACGATTGGATTTTTAAAGTGAGGGACCGTTATGAAAGTTATATAGACACTGCCAATTTGCAGCCACAAAAGTTCATGCGCAACATAGATGAAGGGGGATATAAGCAGCAAGAAAGTGCAACATTCAATAATGAAAAGAATACGGCTACTACTCTAAAAGGCACCATGCAAATACCCAATTGTACACAAGATGTTTTAAGCTCCATTTATTATGCGCGTAATATTGACTACAACAAATACAAACCAAATGACAAAATCCCTTTCTGCATGTTTCTGGACAATGCAGTTAATAATCTTTACATTAAATATCTTGGGAAAGAACAAATAAAAACAAAATATGGAACCTTCAATGCAATCAAATTCAAGCCGCTCCTTGTGAAAGGAACTATTTTTGAAGGAGGAGAAAAAATGACAGTATGGGTTACAGATGACGCTAACCATGTGCCTATTCGGATAGAGAGTCCGATTGCTGTTGGTTCGGTAAAAGTTGATATGATGGGGTATAGCAATCTTCGTCATCCACTTAGTTCTCTTGTAAAAATGCGTTGATACTTTAACAATCATTACATCAGCCTGTACATTTTTCCCGGTAAACACACCAACATATTCTGAAGTTCCAGGTTCAACATCGCCACTGCAACACTACTGCTGCTGAGCCCTGATTTGAGATAAATCTCATCAATGTGTACCAACTCTTTGCTTTGAAGAATGTTGGCAATGGTCTGTTCATCTTTGGTGAGGTCTACAAATAATTCCCTTTGCTTTTTTGCTGTAATTTTTTTTTGTTGCCAACCCAATACTTCCATCATCTGTTCGGTAGTAGTAAAAATAGCTGCTTTGTTTTGTTGTATCAGTTTGTTGCAACCCATACTCTTTCCGTCTGTAATTCTGCCTGGTATAGCAAATAAATCCCGGTTGTAATCATAAGTAAGTTCGGCCGTTATCATACTTCCTCCTTTAGCAGCGGTTTCTATCACGATCGTTCCATCTGCCATTCCAGCAACAATTCTATTTCTTCTGGGGAAGTTGTGCTTGTCTGGCTTGGTAAATCTAGGAAACTCGGTTAATAATCCCCCATTGTACAACATTTCCTTAGCAATATTGGTATGTTGAGATGGATAAATAGTATCTAACCCGTGAGCTAAAACTCCAACTGTTGGTAATCCATTTTGCAATGCCGCTTTGTGTGCAATAGCATCTATGCCAAAAGCCATTCCGCTTACAATCAACACATTTTGTGCAGTCAGTTCTTTTACAATCTGCTCAGTCAGTTGCTTGCCATAGTCTGTGTTTAACCGGGTTCCTACTATGCTAATCACACGAGAGGTGTTTAAATCTGCAGTGCCACGATAATATAAAACAGTAGGGGCATCGAAACAATTCAATAATCTTTTGGGATATTCAGTATCAGTAAGACAAAGAATTTTAATATGGTATGCTTTACAGAAGGTTATCTCCTCTTCAATGGCTTTAAAGTCAGAAAATTTTTTAATGGCGGCTGCTTTTATCATTCCAAAACCTTCTATTGATGCCAATGTTCTAATGGGGGTATCAAATATTTTAACAGCAGTTCCAAACATTTCTATCAATAGTTTTGCTTGTATAGGGCCGATGCCAGTTACTTGTGTTAGTGCGATTGTGTAAAGGGCATCTTTCATAGTGATCAGTAATTAGTGGTTAGTTGTTAGTCGTCAATTGCTTTCATTCTAAGTGAAGATAGCCTTTTCACTAACAACTAACCACTAATAACTAACAACTGAAAGTTCCGTTCTCCTGTTCATCGCCCGGCCTTCCTCGGTGTCGTTGCTGGCAATGGGTTTAGCGGCACCAAAACCCTTGTATTGAAGTCTGTCTGCCGCAATTCCTTTTTCAATGAAGTAGGTGGTAACAGCTTTTGCCCGGTTGGTAGACAGAAGTAAGTTGTCGGCATTGCTACCCACATTATCCGTATGACCGTTGATGGCAACATGTAAAGAAGGGTTCTCGGCTAATATCTGCACCACTTTATCCAGCTCTACTTTACTAGATTCCTTCAGTTTGTAATCCTTTGTTTCAAACAGAATATGCTGCAACACCATTGATGTATTAACCTCTATGGGCTGTAAATAGATGTTTTCGTGGTAGGTGCTGTCGGGCGATTTGTCCGTCAGACTATATACTTTACTATAAAACAAATAGCCCCTCCGGTTCACATTAAAAGTAAAATCTCTTCCTGTTGGCAGGGTAATAAAATAGAAGCCTGTTTCATCTGTTTGCACCAGCATCAAGGGTTTTCCAGTGCTGTTGTCAATCAGTTCTACATTGCAGGGTAGTCCCTTTTTAGTCTTATTATCATAGACATATCCTTTAATAAAAACTGTTTTAAACGGTCTTATATCAGCACGAAGTTCAAAATGATACAAGTCCAATCCACCACGTGTATCACTTCGGTCGCTTGCATAATAAGCATCAATACCATTAGGTGCCACCATCATGCTGCCATCGTTTTCGATGGTATTGATGGGGTAACCTAAGTTTTCGGGCGCCCCCCATTTGCTGCTGCTATCTTTACGCACTATAAACAAATCGCTGCCGCCATAGCCGGGCAAACCATCGGAAGTGTAGTAAAATGTCTGGTTGTCTGCATGCACAAAAGGCGCTTGTTCATTGCCTCTTGTGTTGATAGTCGGCCCCATGTTGATGGCCGGCCCCCACTTGCCCCGCACATCGCGATAGCTCACATATAAATCTGCACCGCCATAGCCGCCCTCGCGTTTACTACTAAAATACAATGCCCTATTGTCGGGACTAAGACACGGCGTACTCTCCCAGAATTCACTGTTCACATCCGGACCTAAATTTTCAGGCTCGCTCCAGCCTTTTGGCGTGTAGTAAGAGATATATAAATCGTAATTACCAAAGGTTTTACCCGAAATGTCACCCGCAAAAATCATCCAGTCGCCATCTTCAGATACGGTGATAGCGCCTTTATAAGTCTCCAGATTCAAATCGCCGGGTATCTTTTCTGCATTAGTAAAATGAATGGGGTCCATCATTTTACTCCTGTAAAAGTCTTCTCCTCCCGTTTCATTTCTCCTCGAAAAGACCAGTAAACTATCATCCACACTCAAGGTTGGCAAGTATTCATGACGTGTCGAATTGACGCTGTCACCCAGATTGATGGGGTTGAATACATAATCCTTATCGGGATGTTTTGCTTTGTAATCAAGGGCGAATTCATAGGATTTCTTGCGATAAAAACCACTTCTTATGCTCACATCATCCAGATTGGGGAGGTATAGAAACAAATTGATGGCTGCTAAAGCATCCTCAAACCGGCCCATTCCTGCCAGGTTGATGGAGTAGGAAAGATAGTATCGGGCAAAATAATTGGCGTCTTTAGCGCGTGCTACCTCATAGTAATGCGTTGCTTCATTATAGTTCTTCAATTCACCAAATATCCCTGCCAGAGAAAGGTATGCATCCACATAATTACTGTCTGTAGCAATAGAAGATTGCAGCAAAGGAATTGCTTCGCGAAAGGCATCCTGAGACAAATAGCCCATTGCTTTATTGTAGGACTTGATGGCTTTCTGATTCACTTTTTCGGGACGATAAACCTGCGATTGAGCAGAGGCTACAAAGGAAAGAAGCAATAAAACAAGGCAATAGCGCACGGAATAAATTTAAAATTGAGTATAAATAATTTGATGAAAGTAATGATTAATTATTTTGCCTGATAAATCATTGAATAATCTTTACTTGTTAATTAATTAAATCTGAGTTTTATGAGCTAACGTTCATTTATTTTCTTTCAACCTTGATTCCAATTTACCATCATCAAAAAAATTTTGCTCCTACTTCAATAACTATATTTGCCAACTTTAAATTTGAGGAGTATGCTTAATGTTGGCGTTTTTGGAGTAGGTCACTTAGGGAAATTTCACCTGAATAACTGGAAAGAGATAGCTGGAGTAAACATAGTAGGGTTCTTTGATCCTAGTAATGAAATTGCCAAAGAAGTGGCTGAGAAATACAACCTGAAACGTTTTCTGGATGAAGATAAGCTGCTGGATGCTTGTGATATTGTAGATATTGTGGTGCCAACAGACCATCACTACAGTATTTGTATGCGTGCCTTGCGAAAGGGGAAGCATGTATTTATAGAAAAACCTTTGGCGAATACCATGCAAGAAGCCAAAGACATCATGAACATGGCTCGGGAGGCAAATGTGAAAGTTCAGGTGGGTCATGTAGAGCGTTTTAACCCCGCATTTCTAGCCTTGAAGGAGGTGAATATGAAGCCTATGTTTATTGAAGTGCATAGGTTGGCACAATTTAACCCTAGAGGCACAGAAGTAAGCGTAGTACTCGATTTGATGATTCACGATATTGATATTGTACTGAGTATTGTAAAGAGTGGGGTGAAAAACATACACGCTAGCGGTGTGGCCGTTATGACAGATACACCTGATATTGCCAATGTACGTATTGAATTTAACAATGGCTGTGTAGCTAACCTTACAAGCAGCCGCATCAGTATGAAAAAGATGCGTAAGATCCGGTTGTTTCAGAAGGATGCCTATATAGGGATTGACTTCCTGGAGAAGAAGACAGAGATTATTAAACTGAAAGAAGCAAAGGATACCAATGCTTTCTTCTTTGATCTGGAAACGCCCAATGGCACCAAAACAATCTCTGTTTGTACGCCAGAAATACCGGAAACCAATGCCATTAAGATGGAACTGGAATCTTTTGTAGACAGCATCCTCAACAATAAAACAACAGTCGTAAGCGAAATTGATGGTTACCTCGCTATGGATGTGGCCCATCAGATAATAGAGAAAATAACCAATACCAATAGATTGACAAAATAGTTACCTATGCTGAAACGCCTTGTTGATGTGGTGGTGGCATTGGTAGCAATCGTACTCTTATCACCCCTTTTCTTGTTGTTGTTCCTGCTTACCGCATTGTCTTCAGGTGGTACTGTTTTATATAAACAAGAGCGGATTGGCTACAAGAGAGTTTCATTTACGATGTACAAATTGGTAAGCATGTATGCAGATGCCGAAAAGGAAGGGCCAAGGCTTTGGGTTGAAGGAGATACAAGACAAACTAAATGGGGCGAGTTCATGCGTAAACACCGTTTTGATGAGCTGCCTCAGTTGTGGAATATACTTAAGGGGGATATGAGCTTTGTTGGATCTACCAGACCAGAGAGGCAGTTTTACATAGATCAGATAGTAAAAGTAGCTCCAGAATACTTTGCTTTGCTAGACGTTAAGCCGGGTTTGGTATCAATAGGTATTGTAGAATATGGGTATGCCTCTACCGTTGAACAGATGATAGAAAGGATGAAACTTGACATGCAATATCTCGAGAATCCTTCCCCATTCAGAGACGTACAAATATTGGTAAAGGCATTCTGGAGGGTGGTGTTGGCAAAGGGGAAGAAGTAAATTTATTCTGAGTTTACCACATAGGCACATTAGGCACCTAGTTTTTTATTAGTTTCATTAGAAAACAAAGTTTATGTGTGCTATTCCCTAATTCCTTTCTATGTTTCTATGTGATTATGTGTTTAAAATATATTTATGATTAAATCAACAATAGCACTATTCATGGCTTTCTACTTTTTAGTGGGGAGCACCGTATTGCCATTGGGTGATTTCTCTTTGATGGGCGACCTCCCTGGAATGTATCAGTCTTATTGTAAAGTAACTGCCGAGCAACCAGATTTCATAGACTTCATGGGAGATTATGTGATGGGTGGCAAATATATCTTTGGGCATAACAAACATGATGCACCCTCAAAGTCGGATGGGTCGGCACAATTTCAACACCAGGCTACTTCTTTTCTTTTCTATGCGGCTTCAAAGTATCAATTGCAGTTAAAGCCTACAATTATAACTACCAAACCAGCTATCCCTAACTTTTTATTATTTATTACAGATTATCAAAGTGAAACACTCAGACCTCCAACTACTTAAGTTTCTATAATTTACTTTATAAACACAATCTTTTTTACAATCCGTTATCGCTTGCTACTATTTAGTTTAGGCAAAGCCGATAACACAATTATATACGTAATGAAAATATACTCATTTATAGTGTGTATGCTATTTGCAATAGCAGCATTAGCACAAAATACATTTAAGGCTGTTGTACACGATGCAAAAACAAAGCAGCCTCTTGCAGGTGCAACAGGGCGCATTCCCGACCTGAAGAAAGGTGCTAATTCCGATACAACCGGTCTCTTAGTCCTTAACAATATCCCTGATGGTAAATATGAACTGGAAATAAGCGTTGTTGGCTATGCTAAACTGGAGAAAACATTCAGTTTCCCAATAAACAAAGAGAGTCAGCCCTTACAAGTCTTTTTAGATGCCAGAACCGGCGAACTAGCTGATGTTGAAGTGCAGAGTACCCGCACCAATCAGAATATTAAGGATGTGCCCACCCGAATAGAAGCATTGCCCTTAGAAGAGTTGGACGAAAAGGGAACCATGCGCCCAGGTGACATTAAAATGTTATTGGGAGAGAGTACCGGTATTAATGTACAACAGACCTCTGCGGTAAGTGGCTCTGCCAGCTTTCGTATTCAGGGATTGGATAGCCGATATACACAGTTATTAAAAGATGGCATGCCATTATACCAAGGGTTTTCTGGTGGATTAAGTATCATGCAAATAACACCGCTCGATTTAAAGCAGGTAGAGTTTATTAAGGGATCGGCTTCTACCTTATTTGGGGGTGGTGCCATTGCAGGGTTGGTGAACCTGATCAGTAAGACACCCACTAAAGACCCCGAGTTAACCTTCTTGTTAAATGGCAACAATGCAAAAGGGGCAGATGCCAGTGGGTTTTATGCGCAGAAATGGAAACATATAGGTACGACCATCTTTGGAGCGTATAACTACAATGGTGCTTATGATCCTTCTGGTCAAGGGTTTTCTGCCATACCAAAAACAAACCGGTATACCTTGAATCCTAAAGTGTTTTTATACCTCGATGATAAGAATACAGGTTGGTTTGGGGTTAACAGTACTTATGAAAATCGGTTTGGAGGAGATATGAAAGTTATTGATGGTAACAGCGATGCCCTACACCAGTACTTTGAACGCAATGAATCGTACAGGGTTTCTACACAAGTTTCTTTCACCCATAAAATAAATGATGGCAGTAAGGTAAACTTCAAGAATACCATTGGTTATTTCGATCGTAATCTATCTGAACCTAGTTCTGTATTTGCAGGAAAAGAGTTGTCCTCTTTCAGTGAGGTAAACTATGTGGCTCACGGCACGAACACGGATTGGGTGGCAGGTGCAAATGTAATTACAGATCATTTTACGACCTCAGTCCCTGTAGATAAATACAATTACACCCTCACCACTGTGGGGCTCTTTGCACAGAACACCTATAAAGCAACCAAGTGGTTTTCTTTAGAGAGCGGTTTACGGGCAGATTACAATACGCCTTCACCTAACAGCAAACCCAATGGGATATTTGTATTGCCTAGAGTGAATGGGCTTTTTAAAATAAACGAACACTGGACGAGTAGAGTTGGGGGTGGATTGGGTTATAAAATGCCTTCTTTATTTAATGACCTGAGTGAGGAGAAAGGTTATACCGTTATTAATCCAATCGTTGTTTCAAGTATCAAGGCAGAGCAATCTGTTGGGGGTAATGCAGATATTAACTTTAGAAAAGCGGTAGGCGATGTGTTTGTAAACATCAACCAGCTCTTCTTTTATACAGATGTAAACAACCAGCTTATTTTGCGTAACAACACTTTTATGAATGCCAATGGCAACCTTACTTCACAAGGGGCAGAAACCAATGTGAAGCTGAGTATTGATGAGCTGAATATTTACTTTGGCTATACTTGTATAGATACTAAACAACACTTTGCCGGAAAGACAACTACACAGTCACTCACGCCTAAAACACGCCTGAGCTTTGATGCCACGTATGAAATTGAAGATCATTTCAGGGCAGGGGTAGAAGCCTTTTACACCGGAGAACAGCTGATGGATAACGGCACAACAGGTAAAGGATATGTAACTTTTGGGTTGTTGGTGCAGAAGATGTGGAAGAGTTTTGATGTATTTATTAATGCAGAAAACCTGACAGATCAACGACAAACGCGTTGGGATAACATTTATACGGGCAGCATCACCCAGCCTGTTTTCAAGGATATCTATACACCGATAGAGGGTGCAGTCATCAACTTTGGTATTAAAATAAAGCTAAGCGCAGATAACGACTAGTAGTTAATATTTAATGGTGGGTGGTGACTATTTTTTTCTTTATCACTGTTCACAACGGCACTATGCATTGCCACGCCTTGTTCGGTAAATGCATAAGGTAAATAACGAGAATCTCCCCAACTTGAGGTTTCAATTTGAAACCTCAAGTTATATTCTTTATCGTGAGTTTCTCTTTTAAATCTTAGTCCTTCATACGCTTCTTTGGTAAGTTAAAACATAAAATCGGGAGTAAATCGTTTAATATTTCTCTTTACAGAAAGCTTCAAAACCTTAGGTTCTATTTCGTAAAGGACCGCCATGTCATTATCGATCATTACTCTTTCGTCTCTGATAGTGTAAATGCTGTTTTATATAGATTGTATTTTTTGCATTTGTGCTATTTCAACAAATGTAACCTCTATAAACACAGTCCATGTTTTCAATATTTAATAGCCAATTAAAAGGAAGACCCCAGCAAAACAACTCTCGAAATGCGTTTACTAGCCCTGTAAGATTGTAGCGATTTGCATGGAATAGCTGTGGAATCTCTGTAAAAATAAGTAGCGGCAAGCGCTATTGATTATATTGGGAGTGTTGTTGGTAGATATACAGATAATGGTTTATATGCACACGGCAGACCATCCTATTTCATTTTTAATACTGCATACTCAGGATGTTCGGGGTTTACAACCAATTCCTGACGTTGAGGATGAATCAAAACATCCATTTCTTCCATCGGTATTGCACCCAACAATGGTTCTGTATCCCCTTCCAATACAAAGGCATTACAGGTGGCCGTTCTGTTTTTAAATTTCACCATGATTGGGCCCACTGTATCAAACTCTGCAATAGCAC
>CAISCV010000288.1 GCA_903883945.1 uncultured Chitinophagaceae bacterium
GAGAAAAATATTCCTTCGGATTTTTCTCAATTTTAGCTGCGCTAAAACCGGATTTCCCTAAGGTGGCTTATATAAGTACTGGTGGATATGCGAGTATTAGCTATTTAAACCTTTTTTAAATTTAGATGCGTTTGCCCTGGTATTTATCCAGAATTATCGCCTAGATTGTATTATCAACCAACTTCACTATTTACTGGTAACTGTTTACTGATAACTGTTCACTGTTTACTGATTACTGATTACTGATTACTGTTTACTGATAACTGTTCACTGTTAAACCCTACATTTGCGGCTTATTTAGAAAAAATATATGCAGACGGACAAGAACACAGTGATTGGAATGGTTTTATTGGCAGTGTTATTTTTTGCCTATATCTATTTCAGCAATGAACAAAACGCAGCCATTCAAGCCAAGGAAAAGCATGATAAAGACTCTATTCAGAGCGTGATTCAAGCACAGATGAAGTTGAAAGACAACAGTGCTTTGAACAAAGAATTATTGAAGAGAGATACCTTAGATAAATTGACTGCCGCAGGAGATTTTACTACTGCTGCCTTAGGAAAGGAAGAACTGACTATCTTGGAAAACGACGTTATTAAAGTAACATTCAGTAATAAAGGTGGTGCAGTGAAAAGTGTGGAGTTGAAGAACTACAAATCTAGTTTTAATGGCAAACCGGTGATACTAGGTGGAGACTCAAGCGATAAAATAAGTTATCTGATTAATACGGGCAACAACAGTTCCAACGCAGTAAGTAACCTATACTTCCCAACGCCTACTATTGAAAAAGCAAGCGATAACACACAAACAATCAACTTTACCATTGCTGCTAAAAACGGACAAAGTCTTACCCATCAATATCTTGTGAAGCCCAACAGCTATGCCATTGACTGGAACATCAATATGAATGGTGCAGACAGATTGTTGAGTAATGGCAACTTGAACTTTAACTGGAACTGGCGCACGACACAAAACGAAAAGTCGAACTTATACGAAAGACAGATGAGTAATATTTGTTTTAGTGAAGACAATCAGTTCGATTATATTTCCTCTCACAAAGAACACACATTTGAGAAACCTGCACAATGGGTGGGTGTAGTTCAACAGTTCTTTAATACCACTTTAATTGCTAAAAACGGCTTTGCAAGTGGTGGTGTAAAATGGGAAAGAAGTACAGAGAAGGATACTACTAATACACTTGCTACCATAGAAACCCAATTACAACTAAAAGTACCTGCAACTGCCTCAGTAAGTGTTCCACTTCAATTGTATTTTGGCCCGAACGATTACGCCATATTAAAGAAGCAAGAAAATGGCATGGATAACATCATTAACTTAGGTAGGGATGTTTATTCCTTTGTTCGTCCGGTAAATAAGTATGTGATTATGCCCGTGTTTACCTTCTTTGCAAAACTGATAGGTAGCTTTGGGTGGGCTATTTTATTACTAACACTTTTCATCCGTTTGTTCACTGCTCCTTTAATGTACGGAAGTTATCTGAGCGGCGCGAAGATGAAAGTGTTGCGTCCGGAATTGGATGTACTTAAAAAGAAACATGGCGAAGACCAACAGGCTTTTGCCATGGACCAGATGAAGCTGTTCAGAGAAGCCGGCGTAAACCCGATGGGTGGCTGTATCCCGGCATTATTGCAGATTCCCATCTTCTTTGCCTTGTATAGTTTCTTTAACTCCAACATATCCTTAAGGGGTCAATCGTTCTTGTGGAGTCATGATTTATCTTCTTATGATGTGATTGCGCAATTACCTTTCTCTATACCGATGGGCTTTGGAGACCACATCAGCTTGTTTACCATTACGGCAGTATTAACAAGTTTTGCCATTTCTCTGTACAATATGGGCAACACTCCAACACAAGACAATCCGGCAATGAAGTACATGCCGTACATCTTTCCATTTATGATGTTGTTCTTTTTTAACCGTTTGCCATCGGCACTTACGTGGTACTACACTGTATCTAACACAGTTACTTTGTTATTGCAATTTGTGATTCAGACCTACATCATTGACCATGATAAAATACTTGCGAAGATGAAAGAAACACGTTCTAAGCCAAAGACTAAAAGCAAATGGCAAGAACGTTATGCACAAGTAATGGAAACGCAGAAGAAGGTAGAAAGTATGAAAAATAAGACAAGTAAATAACCCCATATCCCCTGAAGGGGTATATAATAAAGATGCCCTACGAAAATTTGTAGGGCATTTTTTGTTTACTTTAAAACATTAGTATAGAATATGAAAAGGGCATTGGTTTTAATCTTATCAATAATATTCACTCACAAGCTTCTTGCGCAGCAAAGAATTATTGCGGAGTGTACCATTACATATAATATAACAGCTTCAGATAGTGCAAGTGTAAAAATGAAGGCTGCCTTAAAAGCAAGTAGCAAAACAGTTTACATTAAAGGCAATGAAAGCAGGGTAAACTTGGTTAGTCCGGCCTTTAACCAAAGCGTCATCTACGACAAAACAAGTGGAGAGGCAACTATATTAAGAGAGTTTGGTAGTAATAAGTTTATTACTAAATTTGATAATGACAAATGGTTAACTGAAAACATGCAGTTCGAAAAGATTAGGGTTGAACCTACCAATGAACACAAAACCCAATTAGGATACGATTGCATAAAAGCATTATTACATCTAAAAGACAGCAGCATTTATACCATTTATTATGCTCCTTCTATTGTACCCTCTGTAAAGGAATATGAATATCTTTTTAAAGATGTAAATGGGTTGGTTTTATCGTATGAAGGTTTGGGGACTAAAGGCGAAAAGGTAATATATACGGCTAATAAAGTGAATCTTAGCCCTGTACCAATTAGTACTTTTACGATTCCAAATTCGGGATACAGGTATTTGCAATAACAACTTTCTTGCATTCTTTATTAATTGGATTGAAAGTTATAAGAAGACGTTTGAGTTAATTATTTAGTATCACCTATGTGCGATTATTTGATTAAAACAAGGCAAACTTTGAAGCCATTGTCCAACAACTAAGGTGAAAAATTTAAAGCAGTTACAGTCAATATTAAATGGTATGAGGAATAGCTGGTAATTAACTTAAAAAGCTTCTTAAACTAAAACTTGCAGATAAATATTATTCTATTACCTTAGCGGCGTTAAATGAAAAGACAACAAAACATAGTATTATTCCCTACAGCAGTATCTTCTACTGCTACAACGCTTTTTACAACAACCCTTTAAGGGTTGCAAATTGTCATATCATCCCATGGGCTTAACGCTGTCATATCTCTCAAAAGAAGTACAAAAGCCTATATTTAAACACACATTTATTTACCATTCACTTAACTGATTAAATACATTTTAATGAAAGTTCTAAAGTTCGGCGGCTCATCGGTAGCCAATGCAGAAAACATAAAAAAGGTAGTAGCCATCGTAAAACAACCTCAATATACCAAAGCAATCGTAGTAGTATCTGCCTTGGGCGGCGTTACAGATTCCCTGATTTCATTGGCTACGAAGGCCTCAAATGGAGATGAATCATATAAAGAGATATTGGTTGAATTAGAGAACAGACATATCGAAACCGTACAATCATTGTTGCCTATCAACAACCAGAGTGCTTGTATCAGTGCTGTAAAACAACACTTTAATGAACTGGAAGATGTTTGCGAAGGCGTGTTTCGTTTGGGTGAATTATCAGATCGTACAAAAGATAAGGTAGTGAGCTATGGCGAGTTACTTTCATCTAAAATCATTTCTTTCTACATACAAACATCAGGCACCCCTATCGAATGGATTGATAGCCGAAAAGCCATCAGCACCAACAGTAACTATGGTTTTGCAGCTGTAGATTTTGCAAAAACAACTGAACATGTAGAAGCCATTATTGGCAAATCTGCACATAGCTTATTTATCGCTCCGGGTTTTATTGCTAGCGACAGCAAAGGATACACCACTACTTTAGGTAGAGGTGGTAGCGATTACACGGCCTCCATTTATGCTGCTGCCATCCATGCTGAATCGGTTGAAATATGGACTGATGTAACAGGTATGATGACTGCCGACCCACGTTGGGTGCCGAATGCACGTACTATTTCATTTACTTCTTACAGAGAAGCAATGGAATTGTCGCATTTTGGCGCTAAAGTTATTTATCCTCCTACTATTCAGCCGGCGATGGATAAGAACATTCCCATCTGGATAAAAAATACCTTCAAGCCCGAGGAAGCAGGCACCTTGATAGAACACGTTTCTCATGCACAAGCCTCAGACGAAGGAAGTGTGATTACAGGTATTTCCAGCATCAATCATATTGCTTTGTTGAGTTTGGAAGGAAGTGGAATGGTCGGAATTCCAGGTTTCTCTAAGCGTTTATTTGAGGCTTTAGCAGCCGTTCAGGTGAACGTAATCTTGATTACCCAAAGCTCTTCCGAACATTCTATTTGTGTGGCAGTGAATACTGCTGATGCTGAAAAGGCAAAAGCTGCGGTTGATGCTGCCTTCGAAATAGAGTTGGCAAATAAGAAAGTTGATCCATTGAAGGTAGAAACTGATTTGTCTATCATTGCCTTGGTAGGCGATAAAATGAGAAGCCATCCGGGTATTGCTGGTAAAATGTTTAGTGCCTTGGGTCGAAACGGCGTTAATATCCGTGCCATTGCACAAGGTTCTTCCGAAAGAAATATATCTGCGGTAGTAACTTTTGCCGATGTAAAGAAAGCGGTAAACGTATTGCACGAAGCCTTCTTCGAAACCACTTACAAACAACTGAACTTATTTATTTGTGGCGCAGGAAATGTGGGTAGTAAGTTGATTGAACAGATAAGAAAGCAAAAGGATTACCTAAAAGTTCACCATAACTTACAAGCAAGGATTACGGGTATTGCCACTAGCAAGAAGATGTTGTTTGCGGACAATGGCAACGAGATAGACCTTGACAATTGGAAAGATGCCTTACAGTCTAGTGAAGCTATGAACTTGGGTACCTACCTGCATACCATCATCAGTAAGAACTTGCGCAACAGTGTTTTTGTAGATGTAACTGCAAATGGTGACATTGCAAGTATTTATGACAAGATATTGTCTAAGAGTATTGCGATTGTTGCGTGTAATAAGATTGCGGCTTCTTCGCCATACTCCAATTACAAACATCTTAAAGCCCTTTCTAAGTCTTTTAATGCACCTTATCTGTTCGAAACAAACGTGGGTGCTGCCCTTCCGGTGATTGGAACGTTGAATGATTTGATAAAGAGTGGCGACTGGATTAATAAGATTCAGGCTGTTCTTTCTGGGACGTTGAACTTTGTGTTTAATAATTATGATGGCACTACTACTTTTTCTGAAGTAGTGCGCGAAGCACAAAGACAAGGGTTTACTGAGCCAGATCCTCGTTTAGATTTGGGTGGAACGGATGTTATGAGGAAGATTATGATTTTGGCAAGGGAGATTGGTGAAGAGATGGAAATGGAAGATATTAAGAACACGCCTTTCCTTCCAGCTTCTTGTTTTGAAGGTAGTGTAGAAGACTTTTATCAGGAAATGGAGAAGCATGAAGCACACTTCAAAGCCCTGTATGATGCAGCTGCAAAGGAAAACTGCAAGTTGAAGTTTGTGGCTCAGTTCGAAAATCAGAAGGCTGCTGTTGGTTTGCAACATATTCCTTCGCATAGCGACTTCTATCATTTATATGGAAAAGATAACCTTGTATTGTTCTACACAGAGCGTTACCCCGAGCAACCAATGGTGATTAAGGGAGCAGGTGCAGGTGCTGATGTTACGGCAAGTGGCATATTTGCAGATATCATGCGAGTGGTATAAGTTATAAAAGTTCTTTTAAGACTGATAAAAGGGATACATTTTGTGGCATCCGAGGTCTAGGTTATCATTTCCAAGGTCTAGGTTATCATTTCCAAGGTCTTGGATATCATTTCCAAGGTCTTGGATGTTATTTCCAAGGTCTTGGATGTTATTTCAAAGGTCTTGGATGTTATTTCCAAGGTCTTGGATGTCGTTTCCAAGGTCTTGGATGTCGTTTCCAAGGTCTTGGATGTCGTTTCCAAGGTCTTGGGAATGGAGTTGCAGATTTGTTTATTATCAATTGAAAAAAAATATTCCTTTTCATTCAAATCAATCTAATTATCAGTGTATATGAATCTGATTAAAAAATATTACGCCCCCTTTTACTCCCCTTCAGGGGTTGGGGGCGGGGCGGGCAAGTCTGTTTCTGTTCTATCCCCCGCTACTGTAGCCAATGTAGTTTGTGGGTTCGATATTTTAGGCTTCGCCTTGAATAATCCTAATGATGAAGTTACTATTTCTTTGAGCGATGAGGTGGGTGTTCAAATCATTAATCAAGATGATTTCGACTTGCCAACTGATCCCGAAAAGAATGTTTCTGGTGCTGCATTATTGGCAATGTTGGAAGAATGTCCCGATGTAAAAGGGTTTACTTTAATCAGTAAAAAGCATATCAAACCCGGTAGTGGCATAGGTAGTAGTGCGGCAAGTGCTGCCGGACCCGTGGTAGCAGCAAATTATTTACTGGGCAACCGTTTCAGTAAGGAAGACTTGGTACGTTTTGCCATGTTTGGAGAGAAAGTGGCAAGCGGGGTGAAACATGCCGACAATATTGCTCCTGCTATATATGGAGGTGTTACTCTGATTCGTTCTATTTTCCCTTTGGATATCATCACCATTGATGCTCCAGAATTATATGTTACCGTAGTTCATCCGCAGATAGAAGTTCGTACGGCCGATGCAAGAATGATTCTAAAACAAAACGTTTTATTAAAGAACGCCATCAAGCAATGGGGCAATATCGCTGGTTTAGTTGCAGGATTAATAAAGCATGACTATGATTTAATTGGTCGTAGCTTAGAAGATGTAATCATCGAACCAGTGCGTAGTATCTTGATTCCTGGGTTTAATGAAGTAAAATCCAGATGCAAAGAAGCCGGTGCATTGGGTGGCGGTATCAGTGGAAGCGGACCTTCTATTTTTATGTTGAGTAAGGATGAGGCAACTGCTAAAGCCGTAGAAAAAGAAATGATAACTATCTATGAAAGAATAGGATTGGATTATCAGACACATCTGACAACAATTAATCAGGAGGGAGTGAAGTTGGTAACCTCTTGAGTGAAATATTAAAAAGGGTATCTAGCTTTAAAAGAGATACTTTTGGGGATGAAATCCAGTGAACTTGTTAGATTACTAAAAAAAGCTGGCTGGTTTGTGATAAGACAAAAAGGTAGCCACATGATAATGGAACATTCTATAAAAAGTGGTCAGATTGTGTGTCCTAGTCATGGAAGTCAGGAAGTAGGTAAAGGTTTGGAATTGAAGATAAAAAAGGATGCAGGTATCAACTAAATGTATAGTATGAAAATTGAAGTAATAGTAGAAAAAACTAAGACAGGGTATTCGGCATATGCTCAAAAATATCCTGTATATACTGTTGGTACTTCTTTGGAGGAACTGAAATCAAACATTGTTGATGCTTTAAATCTTCATTTTGAAGCTCAAAACAAAGTCGTTTCCGATAAAGATTTAAAAATAGACTTAGACCTGCCTCAATTTTTTCAATACTTTAAAGTAATCAATATTGAAGCGCTTTCTGAAAGGATTGGAATCGATAAACAGATTCTATTACAGTATGTCAATGGCATAAAAAAGCCTTCTCTCACACAAACTCAACGCATTTTAAAGGGAGTTCAACAGGTAGGCAACGAGTTGGCTTCTGTTCGATTTATCCTCTAAAGGTATTTTACTAATATGAATTATTATAGTCTCAATAATCAATCTCCAAAAGTGACTTTCGGAGAAGCAGCCCTAAGAGGTCAAGCACCTGATAAGGGTTTATATTTCCCTGAGAAAGTACCTACGCTTCCAGAAGGATTCATCAAGAATATCAAGAACCTTACAAAGGAAGAAATTGGGTTTACAGTCATGAAACCTTATGTGGGGGATAGTTTGCCAACCGATGTGTTGCAGCAAATTATCAATGAAACCATCAATTTCGATTTTCCTTTAGTTCCCATTACTAACAACATCTCTTCTTTGGAGCTTTTCCATGGTCCTACGCTTGCCTTTAAAGATGTGGGTGCTAGGTTTATGAGTCGTTGTTTGGGCTATTTCAATCGCAATGCCTATCATCATACCACTGTTCTGGTAGCTACTTCTGGTGATACGGGTGGTGCCGTTGCCAATGGCTTTTTGGGTGTAGATGGTATTGATGTGGTTATTTTATATCCTTCGGGAAAGGTTAGTAAGATTCAGGAATTGCAACTGACTACCTTGGGCAAGAATATAAAAGCCATTGAGGTAAATGGCACTTTTGATGATTGTCAGGCTTTGGTGAAACAAGTGTTTGCCGACAAGGATCTAAACAACAAACTATCCCTTACTTCTGCAAATTCTATCAATGTGGCGCGTTGGTTACCTCAACAGCTATACTATTTCTTAGCTTACCAGCAATGGCAACATGACGAGCCGCCAGTAATTTGCGTTCCGAGCGGAAATTTTGGCAATATATGCGCTGGAGTTATTGCAAATATCTCTGGGTTACCTGTAAAACATTTTCTGGCTGCCTGCAATGCAAATGATGTGGTGCCTGAATATATGCAGACAGCAAAGTACGAACCAAAGCCAGCAATAGCAACGGTTTCGAATGCAATGGATGTAGGAAATCCTAGTAATTTTATTCGTATTATAGAGTTATTCCATCAGCAATTTGACTCTCTAAAATCAATGTTCAGCAGTGTTAGTATTTCTGACGAAATAACAGTTGATACCATAAAAAGAGTTTATAAGGAGCATAATTATACACTCGACCCGCATGGAGCAGTAGCTTATTACGCTTTGGAACAATACTTGAAAGAAGAGGGTAAGTCTCTTGAAAAAGGAATCATATTGGAAACCGCACATCCAGTAAAATTTCCTGATACAGTGGAACAAGCAATTGGAACGGTGGTTGCCATTCCTGAAGAAGTAAAGTATCTATTGGATCAACAAAAGCAAAGCATATTAATGGAACCAAGCTTTGAACAACTAAAGGAATGGTTGATGAATAGGTAGGAAGCAAGTAATAAGTCGTAAGTTTTAAGTAATAAGTAAAGAGACTATCAAGCACAATTGCGGATAGTCTTTTTTATTGTTAAAAAAGGGTAAAAGAACATAGGTCATGTATTTGAATAAAATAAAGGCGAACTTTATTCTAATAATTAATAAATACCCGTTTAGGGAACGAATATGAATCTGAATAATTATACCATCAAAGCGCAGGAAACCATTGGTGCAGCTCAACAGTTAGCTTTTAATAATGGCAATCCTAACATTGAAACGAATCATTTATTGAAGGCATTATTGAAAGATGAAGATAGTTCTATAGACTATCTTTTAAAGAAGAACGCTGTTAATACTAGCCTGATCCAAACTAAATTAGAGGAAAGCCTCAAACGTTTACCAAAGGCAAATGGCGTTGAACCTGCTACCACAATGGGTAGGGATTTAAACAACGTATTCTTAAAAGCAACAGCCTCAATCGGTAAGTTTAAGGATGAATTTGTAAGTGTAGAACATTTACTGCTTGGTCTATTGCAGGTGAATGACGATACTGGAAAATTGCTAAAAGATGCTGGACTAACTGAGAAAGGATTGATTGCTGCTATTACTGATTTGAGAAAGGGTAGTACGGTTAATTCTCAAACAAGCTCTAATCAGTACAATGCCTTACAGAAATATGCAAAGAATTTGAATGACTTGGCTCGTCAAGGAAAGCTTGACCCAGTTATTGGTCGTGATGAAGAGATAAGACGAACCCTTCATATATTAACCAGAAGAAGTAAGAATAATCCAATATTGGTTGGTGAGCCTGGCGTTGGTAAAACAGCCATTGCAGAAGGTTTGGCAATGCGAATTGTGAATGGCGATGTACCTGAAAATTTGAAGAGCAAAATAATCTTCGCTTTGGATATGGGCTTGCTCATTGCAGGTGCCAAGTACAAGGGAGAGTTTGAAGAAAGGTTAAAAGCTGTTGTAAAAGAAGTGGGCGAAAGCGATGGAGACATCATCTTGTTCATAGATGAGATACATACTTTAATTGGTGCAGGTGGTGGTGAAGGTGCAATGGATGCTGCCAATATCTTAAAACCTGCTTTGGCAAGAGGTGAATTAAGGGCTGTAGGTGCAACTACCCTAAATGAATACCAGAAATACTTTGAAAAAGATAAGGCCCTTGAAAGACGTTTCCAACGAGTTTTAGTAGATGAACCTACTGTAGAAGATGCGGTGAGTATTCTACGTGGGATAAAGGATAAGTATGAAAGCCATCACCACGTTCAGATAAAAGATGAGGCCATTATTGCCGCCGTTGAATTATCGCATCGCTATATTACTGATCGCTTCTTGCCAGATAAAGCGATTGATTTAATTGATGAAAGTGCCGCCAAGCTTCGGTTAGAAATGAATAGCATGCCCGAGGAATTGGACAAGCTAGAAAGAAGCATCAGGCAGTTGGAGATTGAAAGGGAGGCCATTAAGAGAGAGAATGATGCAGATAAATTGAAAGAATTATCTCTTCAGATATCTTTATTAAGTGTAGAAAGAGATACGCTGAAAGCGAAGTGGAAACAAGAAAGGGAAATAGTTGATAAGATTCAAAATGCTAAAGCCGAAATAGATGAATTAAAAATTGAAGCGGAACGTGCCGAACGGGATGGTGATTTTGGAAAGGTGGCTGAAATCCGTTATGGCAAGATTAAAGCACAGGAAAAACTGATAGAAGATACCACTGCCGATTTGGATAAGATGAGCGAAAAGCGTTTGCTTAAAGAAGAAGTGGATGCAGAAGATATTGCAGAAGCGGTAGCTAAAGCAACGGGCATTCCTTTGAGTAAAATGCTGCAAAGCGAAAGGGAAAAATTGTTGAATTTGGAAGATGAGTTGCATAAAAAAGTGGTTGGTCAGGAAGAAGCCATTACTGCCGTTGCAGATGCTATCCGTAGAAGTAGGGCAGGATTGCAAGACCCAAAGAAACCAATAGGTTCATTTATATTCTTAGGAACAACAGGTGTTGGTAAAACAGAACTAGCTAAAGCCCTTGCCGATTATTTGTTTGACGATGAAAACATGATGACCCGTATTGATATGAGCGAGTATCAGGAAAAGCATACTGTAAGCCGTTTGGTGGGTGCCCCTCCAGGATATGTGGGTTATGATGAAGGTGGACAATTGACAGAAGCAGTTCGAAGAAAACCATACAGCGTGGTGCTATTGGATGAAATAGAAAAAGCGCATCCTGATGTTTATAATGTATTGCTTCAAGTGTTGGATGATGGTCGGTTGACCGATAATAAAGGTCGTGTGGTGAATTTTAAGAATACCATCATCATCATGACCAGCAATATGGGTAGCACTATTATTCAGGACGCTTTCGAAAATGTTACAGAAGCTAATAAAGAAGAGGTAGTGGATAAAACTAAAGTGGAGGTGATGAATTTGTTGAAACAAACCATTCGTCCTGAGTTCTTAAATAGAATTGATGAGGTAATCATGTTCCAGCCTTTAATGAAGAAGGAGATAAAAGGGATCATCAAGATTCAGTTGGAAGGATTAAAAACATTGGTTGCTAAGAATGGTATTTCCTTAGAGTTTACAGATTACCTTTTGGAATATCTTGCAGAGAATGGTTACGACCCACAATTTGGGGCAAGACCATTGAAGAGATTAATTCAAAAGGAAATCATCAATCAATTAAGTAAAAAGATATTGGGTGGAACCATAGAAAAAACCAAACCAGTATTGGTAGATGTTTTTGATAATGTGGTGGTTTTTAGGAACGAGGAATAAATTAGAAAAGAAAAATGCCAGAAGCAATCTTCTGGCATTTTTATGTGCAGTAGCCTATACCGAAAGCCCTTCCAATTGCATCTTCTATCAAAAAATATATTTTTGTAATTAGAGATAAACAAAGGTATAATCGTTAAAATACTCCAATTAACCAGCTTTCAAAAACTGCTTAGATAAAGATAATATTAACTTTTATAAAAATCAAATTGATAAATATAATTTTTACGTATTATTGCAAAGAGACTAGCCGTTTAAAAATCATGATCCAAAACAGCTTTTCCTCAATCAGCTATTTATTTAAATTTTAAAAAACAACTTTATGGGCTTTTTCGATCGTTTATCAAATGGATGGAGATTAACACAAGGAAGTTTCTCTATTCTTAAGGAAAACAAACAATTGATTGTCTTTCCAATCATCACATTCCTTTCTTTGGCACTTGTTACGGGTTCTTTTATCGTTGGTTTATTCGCGATAAAAGGATGGGATTTTCAAGATCTTCAATTGGATAGAACTAGCTACTATCTTATTCTTTTTGGGTTTTATGTAGTAAACTATTTTGTAATTGTATTTTTTAATACCGCACTTATTCATTGTGCCCGTTTATATTTTAACGGCGAAGAACCTACCATTGCAAAAGGCATTAATTTTAGTATAAGTCGAATAGGGGCAATTTTTACTTGGGCATTGTTTGCCGCAACAGTAGGAACCATATTAAGAATCATCCAGGATAATGTAAGATTAATTGGGAAGATTATTGTAGGTATTATTGGTATTACCTGGGGCGTTTCCACATTTTTTGTTTTGCCTGTTATCGCCTATGAAGAGGTTGGTCCCTTTGATGCAGTAAAACGTTCAGCCAGTTTAATGAAAGAAAAATGGGGAGAGTCCATTGGATCTTCCTTTAGCTTTGGTGCTATACAGTTTGTTTTATTTTTGATAGCCATTATCCCCTTAACCTTATTTGGGGCTTTTATTAATGCACCAATCGCTATTGCATTAGGGTTGCTTTATTTTTCTGTAGTGCTTACCGTTATGAGTGCTGTACGTACCATATTTATCGCTGCGGTATATGAAACTGTCAATCATCGCCCGGTTAAAGAATTTGAATCTACTTCGCTAGACGACCTCTTTATTCAGAAGTAATTTATGGAGATTTGTACCTCTTTTTTATCTTTTTATTCAACCAAGAGGGGCCTGTTAACATTAACGGGTCTCTTTTTTCAATTAAAAAGGCACCTGTTAACATTAACAGGTGTGTTCTACAAGAATAAAACGACCTGTTAACATTAACAGGTGTGTTCTACAAGAATAAAACGACCTGTTAACGTTAACAGGTGTATTCTACAAGAATAAAATGATCCGTTAACGTTAACCGGTGTGTTCTACAAGAATAAAATGACCTGTTAACGTTAACTGGTGTGTTCTACAAGAATAAAATGACCCGTTAACGTTAACTGGTGTGTTCTACAAGAATAAAATGACCCGTTAACGCTAACAGGTGTGCTCTACAAGAAAAAAGGCCCCTTTTAACGGACCTAAACTCGATAATTTCCTTTCAAAACAAGCTAAAAAATGCCAACCTTACCCCTCCAATAAAATAATTGGTTAATTTTACAAAATGTCTAAGAAAGATTCAATGATTATAGGGCGGCAACCCCTTGTAGAAGCACTGCAGAGCGGAAGGGCAATAGATAAGATTCTGGTGCAGAAAAATGCCAATGGTGAGGTGTTGTCGCAAATAAGGACACTAAGCAAAGAATATGACATTCCGATGCAGATGGTGCCCTCAGAAAAACTAAACTATATGACGCGCGCCAACCACCAAGGCGTTATTGCCCTTGCGGCATTGGTGGAATATCACGATTTAGAATCTGTGCTGGAAGAATTAGAAGAGAAGGGCGATGTGCCTTTATTTATAATGCTAGATGGCATCACCGATGTGCGTAACATAGGTGCTATTGCTCGCAGTGCCTTCTGTTGTGGCGCACAGGCCATCATTATTCCCGATAAAGGCGTGGGTGCCCTCAACGAGGAAGCAATGAAAAGTAGCGCAGGAGCATTGGAACATATCCATATCATCCGGGTAAATAGCCTTATTAAGGCAGTAGACACGCTACATGAAAAAGGGATAGCCGTATACACGAGCGAAATGAAGGCGGCTAAAAAGATATACGAACTACCGCTTAAAGAACCTTGTTGCGTTATTATGGGCAATGAAGAACGCGGTGTGCAACCTTACCTTGCCAAAGCTGCCGACGAATACTTTTCGATTCCCATGGCCACAACCTTCGATTCTTTTAATGTATCGGTTGCTGCAGGTATTATTTTGTACGAAACAATGAAACAACGCCTCATTTAACCAATGATTAATGTTTAATGTTTAACGGTAAATAATCAAGAATAGATTGCTGAAATATTAATCATTTAACGTTAATCATTGAACACTAAAAACTTATCTTCGCCGCTTAAAATTAATTTATTAGAATGGATATCAGAAATAATTGGACACTAGAAGAGATACAAGACATATACAATAGCCCGTTATTAGAGTTGATATTTAAGGCAGCGTCGTTGCACAGAAAGTATAACGATACGGCAGAAGTGCAGGTATGTACTTTGTTGAGTATCAAAACCGGTGGTTGTAGTGAGGATTGCGCGTATTGTCCGCAGGCAGCCCGATATGACACTGGTGTAAATGTGCAGGCATTAATGAAGAAAGAAGACGTGCTGGAGTATGCACAGAAAGCAAAAGATGCAGGTAGCACACGCTTTTGTATGGGTGCTGCCTGGAGGGAAGTGCGCGACAACAAAGACTTCGACCGTGTATTGGATATGGTTAAAGGGGTAAACCAGATGGGAATGGAAGTTTGTTGTACCCTTGGTATGCTTACCGAAACACAAGCACAGAAACTGGCAGATGCAGGATTATATGCGTATAACCATAATCTCGATACCAGTAAAGAACATTACGAAGAAATTATTACTACCCGAACTTTTGAGGACAGAATAGAAACATTGGATAATGTGCGTAAAGCAGGCGTATCTGTATGTTGCGGTGGTATTATAGGTTTGGGTGAAACCCATGCCGACAGAATTAAGATGTTGCATACGTTGGCAACCATGGAAACGCATCCTGAGAGTGTGCCTATCAACGCCTTAGTACCTATCAAAGGAACTCCATTGGCAAACAATGAAAAAGTAGACATCTGGGATATGGTACGTATGATAGGTACTGCCAGAATACTGATGCCGGCAACAATGGTGCGCTTGAGTGCAGGCAGAACCGATATGAGTATTGCTGAACAAGCCCTTTGTTTTATGGCAGGCGCTAACTCCATCTTTGCAGGAGACAAATTATTGACAACTCCCAACCCAAGCTTTGATGAGGATAATAGTATGTTCCAGTTGTTAGGATTGCAACCACGCAAGGCTTTTAAAGAAGAGAAGCAATACTTGCACGAAATGGTGGAGGCGTAAAAAAGGATTAAAGGCAAACCGGACACAATTAGTATATCTTTGGAAAAAGTACGTGATGACAACAAGAATTACATTGACGCTTGAAAAAGATAAGGTAGCCACTGTTAAGCAATTAGCACAAAAAAGGAACATAACGGTATCTAAATTTGTAGATAACTTACTACAACCATTTTCTGATACGCTGGTAACAGAAAAAGACCCCAGTAATCTGTTAGGAGTACTAAACACAGGCGACCGTGGGTTCACGGAGATGGAAATAGATAATGCGCGATGGAATGCCTTAAAGAAGAAAAATGGCTTATAGCTTATTCATAGATGCAGATGTAATACTAGACGAGTTATTAGCCCGGCATCCCTTTCATCTTCAAAGCCATGCCTTATTTGTTGCAGAGAGTCAAAGTAAGCTAGTTATGTTTACCTCAGCATCCATCATATTAAATGTTCAATATATTGCTGCTAAGTTTGTTGGCAGAGCAGAAGCCAAGGAGGTTATCAAGAAAATCTTGCTTTACTTAAAAATATGCATAACTACTAAACATCATTTAGAGCAAGGATTTAATTCTAGCTTTACGGATACAGAAGATGCAGTTCAATATTATTCCGCTGTTGACAATCCCGCAATAGATTTCTTTATCAGCAGAAACTTAAAAGACTATAAGAATGCCGATAAGCAGTTACAAGTAATTTCTCCTACTGCTTTTTTGAAGTTAATGTAAATGAATATGAATTATTTCGAATTATTCGATATACCCGTCAGCCTTACCGTTGATGCTAGCAGCATAAAGAAAAAATTTTATGCCTTAAGCCGGCAATACCATCCCGACTTCTTTTCTAATACCTCCAAAGAAGAACAAGAGAAAGCATTAGAAATGTCTGCTTTGCTGAACAAAGCATTCAAGGTTTTTAGTAATCCGGAAGAAACCATCAAATATGTATTGCAGTTAAAAGGACTAGTAGAGGAAGAAGAGAAATACCAGCTACCTCCCTACTTTTTAATGGAAGTGATGGAATTAAATGAACTTTTGATGGATGCTAAAATGGAAGGAAAAGCAGCTTCCGACCCATTAAAAAAACAGATTGCAAACCTTCAAACAGACATCTATGAACCTGTTAAAATTATTGTGGCAGATTATAAGGAAGGTATTACTTCCGAAAAAGAGTTGTTGCAAGTAAAGAAATATTACTTTCAAAAGAAGTATATCGCAAGAATGCTTTCCACCATTGCGCGATAAAACAACAGTAATCCCTCAAAATAAATAAGGAATCTCTTGGATAGTAGACAATAATCCCCCTATATTTGCAGCCCAATTCAATAATGCCCAGATGGCGGAATTGGTAGACGCAGCAGACTCAAAATCTGCCGTTCGCAAGGATGTGCAGGTTCGATTCCTGTTCTGGGCACAAAAAAGCTTCTGATTTATTTCAGAAGCTTTTTTCTTTTACCTATTTCCAATAACTTGCACCTCTTAATCTTATATAATGGATAAAATACCTTTGGTTGGCATCGTAATGGGAAGTGATAGTGATTTGAATATAATGCAAGCCGCCGCCGATATTTTGCAACAATTTAATATCCCCACAGAGCTTACCGTAGTATCGGCACATCGTACACCTTTGCGTATGGTAGATTATGCCACTACTGCACAACAACGTGGTATAAAGGTAATTATTGCAGGTGCGGGCGGTGCCGCCCATCTTCCGGGTATGATAGCTAGTATCACGACACTTCCTGTAATTGGGGTACCCATCAAATCGAGCAATTCTATCGATGGTTGGGATAGCGTGTTAAGTATTCTGCAAATGCCCAACGGCGTACCTGTTGCTACCGTAGCACTCAACGCTGCAAAGAATGCAGGTATATTAGCAGCACAAATTATTGGTACTTCCAACAAAGAAACCAATGCAGCCATACACGCTTACAAAACATTATTACAAGAAGAAGTATTAGAAAAAGTAGAAGTACTAAAACAAAGGTTCTTTAATGGTTATGATAAGTAAAGCTTCGCTTATCCTTTCTTTTTTAACATACGTTGAAGCTCGCCGTTACGGTCATGCCTAATTAACATACTAAATAATTCTGCGGTTGCTAGTGCATCGTCCGATGCACGGTGATGTCCTTTCAGAATAATGTTTAGTTCCTTACATAAAGTTCCTAGGCCATACTTAGGCAATCCGGGAAATATCTTTTTGGCTAGTTTAATGGTACACAATTTATGGGTATTCAAATTAAAACCACATTGTGCCAACTCTTGACCTACAATAGGATAATCGAAACTTACATTGTGCGCTACAAATACCCTATCCTTTAATAGGTTATAAATGTTAGGTGCAAGCTGGTTAAACTTCGGGGCTGTAGCCACCATCTCATCGGTAATGCCTGTAAGACTTTGCACAAATTTTTGTATAGGCATACAAGGGTTTACCAAGGTGGCAAACTTTCCTTCTATCTCAGTGCCATTATATAAAACTATTGCAATTTCCGTAATGTTGTTAGCACCTACCTGGCCTCCCGTCGTCTCAATATCTACAATCGCAAACATCAGTGGTAATTTAATTACTTTCCATTCAAAATGAATATCTTCTTCCGCACTATATTATAATAGCGGTACAATATCCAATAATAAACTGTAATAAAAAAATTAAATAAAAAAGAGCAACATTATTCTGCTGCTCTTTATGTTGATAAAACTCTAATTTGTTGGTGGTGGAGCTTGTTCTTTTGGGTGTTTAGGACGCATCTTTTTCTCTACTTCTACATACTTTTTATACTGTTCTTCATGAAGAGCTAATTTAATTTTAGCATCTCTTTCGTCACTCAATTTGTCGGCAATTTCTTTGCTAACAGGTGGTGGTGGTGGTGGTGGTGGTAATTGCTTTCCCTCTTTCCTATACTTTTCAATCTCCGTAAAGAAAGTTTTATAGGCGGTTAATACTTTCTCTTTTTGTTCCTGCGACAATCCTAGCTGTTTGTCTAGTTCCGCACTCACATGCTTTAAATGTTCCTCAACAGTTGGAGGCTTTGGGGGGCAATGTTCATCCTTAGGTTGAGCATTTGCCATACTGATCATCAATACCAAAACTCCAATGAATAAGATGTTCTTCTTCATACTTAATTTTTTAAATTGTTATTAGAAATATTTATTAATAAGAAGATAACAGATAAGAAAACCTTTGTGCTTAATTGTTAAAGATTTTTAAGAAATAGTAGTTTGGAATTATTTTATTGTTGAAAGGCATCATATGCCTAGATTCAATTGTAAAAAATAAAGAAAATGATTTGAGGAAGTAAGAAATTTGTAAAAAATAGTTATTGCTGAATGATCAAAAGAACATTTCGGCACTAAAATGTCTCCCATACAACAACGCTACTCCATCTTTTGCAACCTGAAGCTGATGTAAGACCCCAACCTTAACTGCATAGTTTTCTGTTTGATGCCCCACTGGAAAATCAAAACAAACAGGATATGAATAGTCATTTAAATGTTGGCCAATAATGGTATAAACGTCCTCGCCATAAGGAATAATAGTATCTTTCATATCCGTAAACCCTCCAATAATGCATCCCGCAAGGTTTTCTAATAATCCATTTCTCTTAAGTTGTACAAAGAGCCGATCTATATTATACAGGTATTCGCCAACATCTTCCAGAAATAGTAGTTTCCCCTTTGTGTTTTTATAAACAGACTTGGTTCCAATGAGGTGCGTAATGATACTTAGGTTACCCCCAATTAATTCGCCTTCGGCACGACCAATTTTATTGAGTGGATGTGGGTCACAGTTGTAATGGTAACTGATACCTTCTATTGCCTTACATAGGGAAAGTACATATTCATTATTAAAACCCCCATCATTGAATGCGGCAGACATTGGGGCATGCAAAGTAGCAATCCGAAATTGCTGATTAATGTGGGCATGTAAAATAGTAATATCACTGAATCCGATTATCCACTTAGGACTATCAATGAATTTCTTGAAATTTATAGAATCTATCAGTCTACTTAACCCATATCCACCCCTAGCACAAAGTATTGCTTTAATCTCAAAATCGTCTAGCATTGCTTGCAAATCGGTAAGACGTTCTTCATCTGTTCCAGAAAAATAATGGTATTGATGGCCAACTGTTTTCCCAACTTTTACTTTATACCCCCACTCTTGTAATACAGAAATACAAGTTTCTACTTTTTCATACGGCATAAACCCCGATGGGCAAACCAGACCGATGGTGTCACCTTGTTTTAAATATGGAGGGATTGTAATCATCTAGTTATGATTCATTTTATTGATAGTACATTGTTGGGTTGAAGGCAATTAGCCGAAAATAACTACGCTTACACTTGTTTCACGCTTTTGTTAATTATTTGAAACAATTCAGTAGGATTAAAGGGTTTTGTAATAAATCCATTCATACCTGCATCCATCGCTTTCTCCTGAATGTCTATGGTAAGTGATGCGGTAAGTGCAATAATTGGTGTCGTGGTATCAAATAGTCGAATACCACGCGTTGCCGTATACCCATCCATCACTGGCATTTGTATATCCATCAGAATTAAATCGTATTTATTATCCTTTACTTTTTGAACAGCGACTTCTCCATTCTCGGCTTTATCTACTACCGCATTCCAATTATTCAACATCATTTCAGCTACAAAAATATTGAACTCAACATCTTCTACCAAGAGAACACTAATTCCGTTTAGGTCAGATTTACCATCAACCTCAATGTTTGTCTCAGTCGTCTTGGCATCACTCACACCAAATTTAAGAATAAAAGAAAATGTGGACCCTTTATCAAGGGCACTTTCCAACTTTATATCACTACCTTGCAATAACAACAATCGCTTAATGATAGTAAGCCCTAAACCTGAGCCACCAAACTCCCTTGTAATATTATTATTGGCCTGCGTAAACCGCTCAAATATCAGATCTTGCTTATCCTTAGGTATGCCAATACCTGTATCGGCAACCTCAAAGTAAAGTGATACAAATTCATTTGTCTTCTCCTCCAATTTAACCGTTAAGGTGATGCTTCCCTTTTTTGTAAACTTAATGGCATTCGAAATCAGGTTATTCAATATCTGCCCAAGTCTCAAATCATCTCCTTTTATGTAATTGGGTATCTCTTCATCAATCATCACTTTGATAGAATTACCCTTTTCATCTGCCCTTACTGCATTTGAAAGACGAAGATTTTTAAGGAATGAACGCACCTCTATACTTCTTTCCGAGAATGTAATTTTCCCCTCTTCTATCTTGCTAAAATCAAGTACATCATTAATCAAGTTCAACAAATTTTCTGAAGATATCTCCATTACCCTCAATAGTTCTTTTCTTGGTTCATCTAATTCTTCATGAAATTTAAACAAAGAAATGGTACCAATAATTGCATTCAACGGCGTCCTTATCTCATGACTCATTACACTCAAAAAATCGCTCTTTGCTTTTGCAGCTTTTTCGGCCAACTCTTTTGCTGTTATCAATTCCGTTTCCAACGTCTTCGACTTCTTAATCAACTCCGATAAAAACGAGATAATGTAAATGATATCATCACTTGTTTCATGAAAAGAATTTGCCTTTTCGGGAGCTAAGTGTATAATGGCATCTTTTAACTTTTCAATAGATTGTTTCGTAATTGCATTTTGTGCTTTTAGGTCTTCAGTAACGCTTATGAACTCTTTTTCACTGATGGTAAAGGCATGGTCTGTTATCTTTTTATCCCTTTCAAAAGTTGCAAAGTGACTACTTATGGCATTTAAAAAATGAATGCAACTAGGATCTTCCATACTAATGCCACTAGGCTTGTGTTTAGCTAATAGATTCTCTAGTATTTTATGAAACAGCATAATAAAGTATTAATAATTAATCACAAGGTTTCTGAAAAAGTTGTGATTGTCATTGTCTGATTGTGCAATTCGCACTTCGTATTTGGAGTAAATGGCGATATCTCACCATAAGAATAAAACCCTGTAATAGCGGTATGATTACCAAATATAACTTTTGCTGCCTCAACTTCTTCACTAGTACGTTCTTGTAGAACCAACTTACGCCCTACACAACTTATCAAAATGGCAAGTTGTGTGGTTCCCCTATCTCTTACAATAGAGGCTGTTGCCGCATTAGTAGATGCCTCAATCAATTTATTGAAGTTAGCCTTCATTAATCGAACCTTACTCCCAACAGGCAAATTTCCAGCAAAAGTCATCGATTTTTCTTGTTCATTAATACTTAATATCGTTCTTACAAGATTGCTGCTTTCATCATCTATTTTCACCGACAAAGGGAAAAGCAATGCAGAACCAGGCAATTCATTAAGATATGGTCCTAAGTATTCTTTGTATAAATCTAGGGCGCTTCTGCCATCCAATTCATACAACACATTCTTTTCACTTTTAGTTACCAAACGTTCCCTTCCAAATTCATCCCATCCACCAAAGGAACTATGTCCAACACAAATATTATTACCATAAAAACCAATTGCAACGATTTCACCATTTACAGCAGTTTGATTTAACCCCACTAATGTTTGCTGAAAACGAGCACCATCTCCTGCCAACCCTCCTGTAACTGGAATATGAGCAGGTATATTTGCATTTAAACCACTCACTAGTTCACTTCCATTTATAAAACTTCCATCTGAAATAACAAACACGGCAGCCAAATCGTCTGATAACAACTGTTTTATAAGGTAATCACCCACTTCGAAGCTATTGGTATGATCTGAGAAATTGGTACTTACTGCCTTAATACTTGTCTTTTCAAATTCAATTGCAGTAGCTGCAACCGTATCATCAAATAGACTATCCCCTAGTATCTCGCCAGATGTAGATGCTGAAACAATTATCGCTTGGGGAAACCTTGCTTTTAAGTCTTCAAATATAAAAGAACTGCCAACTAAAGCTGTTGAACCAAAAGCTAACACCAATTGGGGATTAAAGTCTACGATTGAGTCAGTATATTTAAAATCTTTCCAGCTTCCGTCTATATAATGTATTTGTGCATTTCTCATAAAGCAAGTATTAATAATAAGTTTTCAATACTTATCAAAACTCAGTAGGTTTCTTAATAAAAAAAAATAAATTCTAACTACTAAACGAAAGTACCTATAAAATGTAATTCAAAATCCAAATGAATCTTAAAACAATCGAAATAGATTTACTTTAAACGTCTTACTACAAAATATCACTGTATAATTACTACATGTTCATTAAAACTCTCGTTCCCCAATCTCGCTCGATGTCAATTTAACCTTTTTATTTTTTTGATTGAAGTTGTAGCTGATACCCAATTGCAGCACATCTGGTTCAAGTATATAATTGGTAGTGGTATAGAAATATTTTCCCGAAGTACTAATGCGCTGAATATTTGAAATACCCATTCCTGCATCCATATTAAGCCATTGCACCTGAAAAGACCATGCATTGCTTTTACTAGTTTTTTTAATAGATAAATTAGGCGAAACAAATGCACCATCTTCTCCTTGAGCCGTAGGTCTTAAGGACAAATAAGAAAGACTCCATTGAAGCGTCCACTTTGCAGGTAATTTAAAGGTTTGTGTGGTGTTGAAAGTATAGGCAACTTTACTATTATCTACGGTTACCTCTCCATTAAAGATGGTGCCACTCACCTGCGATTCAAATACATTTATCCCTGCTAGAAACTGCCACCACTTGGTAGGATTCAAAGTAATACCTGTTTCCAACCCATATTGTTCTGCTTTGGTAGCATTGGTATAAATTCTGTTTAGAATAGTATCTGCATACACACTATTCAACCGCTGAATAATGTTTGCCGTATGCTGGTAATATGCTGTTGCATACCAAGTACCTGTTTTAAATACCTTCTCTGTTCCAAATTCTGCAAGGGTCACATATTCAGGCAGCAATTTGGGGTCTCCCTTTTCCAAGGTCTCGGAGTGTTCTCGCTCAGGAAAAGGATTCAACTCTGTATTAGTCGTGCGTTTTACCCTTCTACTAATACCTGCTTTCCACTTCCACTGATTCGAGTCGGTGTAGCGAACTTGCAAAGAAGGAAACAAATCATTTAGTGTCAATTCAGGCTGTACCAAATCGCCAAACCATAGTTTCCTATCAGAATATTCATACCTTATTCCCCCACTATAATACCATTTTGTTTGCTGAACACTATATTGGGCATAGATGGAATGAATTACATTAGTCACTTTAACAGCACTGGTAAAATCAGCATCGGGCAATAACCGCTTCGTAATCAAATTCAAAGTATCATAATCGAAGTTGCCATTTTGCCCGTCAAACCGATACTGATACCCTGCCTCTAGGGTACCTATCCCCCATTTACGCGTATAGTCTAGCTTTGCCCTGTAGCCACTCAATGGATTCTTGTAGATTGTTCTTGTAATTTGTATCGTATCATTAGTCGCTTTAGATACTAAGTTATTATTAGTTGTCCCGCCATGCAAATCTGCCCCTTCATACAAAAACGAAGCAGTAAGGCTACCCTTATCTTTAAAAGTATGCGAATAATCTATATTTCCCAAAGTAAACGATCCTTCCCTAGCCTGATTGTTGGCATTGTAATAATAGTTCTCGCTCCTAAAATTGCTTGCTTGGGTTCTAAAAACATGATAATTTAAATCTGCTTCTCTATCCTGATGCTTAAAGCCTTCATAAAAGCCTGCCGACCAAGTATCATTTTTACTAGCTGTATAAATAGCCGACAATCTAAGACCGTAATTATACCGTTTGAAGCTTCTCTCCCCTACCGAAGGAAAATTTGTTTGGGTAGCAATGGTAAAATCTCCTGGATCAACAGTATAAGCATTCCCTTCACGGTAACCTGCTACATCGTTGCGCAAATAATTACCGTTGGCACTCAAATCCCACTTATCTTTCTTATAGCCAACCGTAATGTCTGCACTATATCGGCTTGGTGTTCTACTATTGTTATAAGAATGTATACTAGGCAAGCCTCCTGTAGCATTAGCAATAAACAACCAGCCATCATCTGTTCCTTTTTTGGTAATGATGTTAATGATTCCTGCTTTTCCATCAGGGTCAAAACGTGCAGAAGGGGTAGTGATAACCTCTATATGCGCTACGCTACCCGCAGGCAATTGCGATAATATAGTATTGCCATCCACCAGGGTAGGTTTCCCATTTATCAATACCAAAAAATTGTCGGATCCTCTAAGTGTAACATTCCCTAATGAGTTTACAGCTACCGAAGGCAGGTTCTTTAGCAAATCTATTGCAGTACCACCCTTCGAATTGTCGAACTGACTAACATTAAACACTTGTCTGTCATTCTTTATTTTCATGCCACTGCTTTGTCCCGATACAATAACCTCTTGAAGCGTATTACCAAATGGCTGCATTACAATTATCCCTACATTAGTTTTCTTTCCAACTAGCACATGGGTAAATAACTTCTTTTTATACCCCAATGATTCAACTATTACCAAATAAGTACCCGCATTATTAACTTGTAGAGAAAACTTACCCGATTTAACGGAAGTGGTAATAGCGGCAATTTTTCCGTTCTGATTGATCACTGAAACAGTTGCAAATTCTATTCCTTGTGTAGAAGCACTATCTCTCACTTCCCCCAAAATGGTTAATGATTGTGCAAAAGAAATAATGGGTATTGATAAAAATAAAAACAAAATCAGTCGATTGATGAATGCAGCCATAAGTACAGTAATTTGGGAACAAATATATTAGTCTAGTTAATTAATATAGAATATTATTAGGTTAATGATTAAAAGTTACACCTATTAACCTCCTCTACCAATGTTTGCTCGGCTGATGCCAATGTTTGCTCGGCTGATGCCAATGTTTACTCGGCTGCTGCCAATGTTTACTCGGCTGATGCCAATGTTTGCTCGGCTGCTGCCAATGTTTACTAGGCTGATGCCAATGTTTACTCGGCTGCTGCCATTGTTTACTCGGCTGATGCCATTAATTAAAACGTTGACCTATCTTTACCGCGTTCACATTCTTGCTTTGCTATTTCCTATCATAAAACGAAAGTGCCTTAGTTACTTAATTTGCTTATTATAACAACAATCTTATTTTTTCTGTAATGTATCCTTATTGTATTATTTTTAATTTTTCAATTTAAAAAAAAACACCAACAAAGAATATTTTAAAAAGAAAGATTTACTCAAAAGAATTGAAAAAAGATTAATGAAGAGACCTATTATTTTGCTGTTTTTATTGTTAAACACAAGCTTTATCTTTTCTCAACAGAAAAAAAGCGATAGCCTACTGTCCATATATGCCAACTGTAAAGTTGATACTTGCAAGATTGATATCTTATTAACTATTTCAGCTTTTTACAGAGATGCCGAACCCGAAAAAACAATTAATTATGGTACGATTGCGCTAAACCTAGCCCAAAAGATTGATGATGACCAACGTAAAGTAAAAGTGCTCGACTTACTAGGACAGGGTTACGAACAAATTGGAGATATAGCAAAAGCCATTACTAATTTTAATAAAAGCTTTAAA
>CAISCV010000289.1 GCA_903883945.1 uncultured Chitinophagaceae bacterium
ACAAACTTTGAATTTATAATCATTTGGCTAAAATAGCCCATTGGTAGATAATGTGCGACCTAAGCGTATATACCTATAACTATTTATACCAACTTGGTAAGACCTTGGTAAAGATTTATCTTGGTTTTGACCTAAAAAAGGTGAAAAAAGGACATGAAGCCACTTCTTTTTGTTTTGGACCTTCTTTTATTAGCTTTTTGACGACAGATTTTGTTCTAAATTAGTTTTGAGGATAGAAAACAAGTCGTAAGGGGCTTCATTTTAAAAAACAACTGCTTCAAAATTGAAATAGCTGGTTTTCTATGCTAATTTTTGTTTAACAAATCAGTCTTTTCTTGCCCTTTTTTATCATTACCAACTTGGTAAGACCTTGGTATAAATTTGACTTGTTTTACGTCTAAAATGGCTTAAAAGGCAAATCACTTTTTAGTCATCCTCAAAACTTAGTAAGAGTTTTTCTTTTAGGGTATCCAAAAACTTTGTTTTTCCTGTTTTTCGCTTCTTTATATCAATAAAAGTACTGGCGTATTGACCAAGATCGATATTGAATAATTCTTCGAACATTTTTACAACTTCCTTTAAGCTTGCATCTCCATTGTTAAACGCTTTGTCGGCTACAAGTGCATAGATAAGTTCTATTAACTCCGTTTTTGAGCCAGTCCAAATAAGGGTTTCTTTCATAGGTATTTTTAGATTTTCAACATGAAGAATGCTGGAACTCTCTTTTAGTTTCAATAAACGGGTATCTATATATTCACTGAACATTTGGTTTGCCAATATTTTAGCGGTTAGATAGCAGTGGTATGTACAAAAACGGTCATCTACCATTAGATACATGCTTGTCATGCTAGTTTTAATATCAAACTTTCCACGGACGAAATAAATTGAGTCGAAGCGAGTGCTGCCGGATTGGTAATACTTGTAAAATTCATGGTTGTCATCTGAAAAAAGTTTAAGCACTACCTTTTTATTCATCAGATACTCTTTTATTTCTTTTTTGCCGTGCTTAGGTTTAAATGTTTCTAACTTGTAGACACAATTGTAATAAAAGAAAAGATACAAGATTTGTGGTCTTTCGACTTTAAAAAAGTGTATTTCATCTTCTATCGATGGAAAGCCTTCAATAATGATTAATTCATTAATTTCTTGAATGGCCGCTTTAATTAGCTGCGTTGCCGCCTCGGCAAACAAGGCGGGATCTTTTATTTTTGTTCTTTGCTTTTCAAGTTGTTCTTTGACATTGCTTAGGATTGTTTGATGGCTTGTTCTCATTGAAACTGGAATAATTAAAATGGTACCGTAGGATTTATATTTACCCCAGCATCATAAAAAGGATTAATAGAAATTGAAAGAGAAGGAAAGCATTTCTTGTTAACTGATTTACAACTGATTCAATAATTCGAGGCGAACATAGCGGGAACGTAATCGGTTTTATATGACTTTGGTTAGGTTTGGAGGATAAAGGCAAGTAATCAACCTATTTATATTAGCTAATTACTTGCTTAATGCATTATCCCTAATGATTAAAGCGAGATGACTTTGCCTTTTAGCGGTTCACTTATTTGTTTGGTTTTAAGTTTTTCTTTTAAAGCGCTCATATCGGCACCTACTTTTCTATCTACAATTTTTGCATAGTGCTGGGTGGTTTTTAGGTTCTTATGGCCAAGCATCTTGCTGACACTCTCAATGGGTACGCCATTTGTAAGGGTAACCGTTGTAGCAAACGTGTGACGTGCGATGTGAAAGGTTAACTCTTTGTTTATCCCACACACATCGCCAATTTCTTTTAAGTAACTATTCATCCTTTGATTGCTAAGGATTGGCAATAGCTGTCCTTTATTTAAACATTGCGGATTATCCAAGTATTTACTGATAATTTTTTCTGCCATAGGAAGCAAGGGAATATTAGAAGGTGTATCTGTTTTTTGCCTATGGGTACATATCCATCTTTCGCCATCAATTCCGATTACAATATTTGCTTTAGTAAGTTGTTTAACATCGATGTAAGCTAAACCTGTAAAGCAGCTGAATATAAAAATGTCACGAACTAGATTCAACCTTTCAATCTTGAAATCTTTGTTTGCAACAGCTTCGATTTCTTTTTCGTCTAGAAAAGCACGCACAACTTCTTTGACTTTACATTTAAAGTTGACAAATGGGTTTTTAGACATCCAACCATTGGCAATGCAGATATGAATAATCTTACCAAAATTTCGTAGGTACTTTATTGTTGAATTGTTATTACACTTGCGTGTAGTTCTCAAAAAGAAATCGAAATCGACAATAAAAGTATGGTCTATCTTTTTGATGTCAATATCTGAAACTTTATACTTAAGCTTTAAGAACTCTATTGTATGCCTCAAAGATGTTCTATACCTTTCTAAAGTGCCTGTTGCATATTCATCACCCAAGAGGGCTTCCATCTTTTGGTTATGTTCCTCGAAGATTGGAACTAGCATGTAGATTTTTTCCTCCACACCTAAAATTTTCCTTTTTAGGCTTTCAGTATTAACAGCTTCTTTATCTTTTATTAAAAAGTGCTCTGCCTCGTAAACTTGGTTTTCAAAAGTTTTAAGATAGGTATTTAAGGTTCTGGCTTCTTCTGAATTACCACTAACATTTTGGTTGCTGCTATTCCATTTCTCAGGCAGGATATAACGCTTCACAGCTATCTCCGTTTGTTTGCCATCAATTGTAATTCTTAAATAAATGGGAGCGGTACCATTTGCAATAGCTTTACTTCTTTTAACAAAAAAGAGCAAATTGAATGATCTGTTCATGTGGTGACTATTTAATTGTGGGTAAAAGTATTCTTTAATTCACCGTAAAACAAGATGTTCAAATTATGAACTGCTTGCTAGACAAGTGTTTCAGTGATTTCCAGTGACCTGTTTGCCGCGTTAGCGATAGGTCACTGAATAGGTCACTTTTTGAATAAGATTTAATGAACAGTTTGGTATAGTCACCAATGAAAAAACGCTGCTAATCATAGTGATTGCAGCGTTTTAAAGCGTTTTGTATAGTATTTGGCGGAGAGAGAGGGATTCGAACCCCCGGACCTGTAACAGTCAACAGTTTTCAAGACTGCCGCAATCGACCACTCTGCCATCTCTCCGGGTGCAAAATAAAGGGTATGAAAGTTAACTGCCAAATAAAATTAATATTAGTTCTATTACATTTGCTAAAATAAACAATTTGAAACACCTCGCAGCAGTCAATAAATACTTTTGGAAATACCGAACCCGCTTAGGTTTGGGTGTCTTATTTATTATACTTTCCAATTACTTCCGGATACTTGCCCCACAGGTATCGGGTTATGTGGTAGACAAGGTAACTCAAGCTATTAAAATACAAAATGGATTAGCTTTTGCCAAGCATCCTGCTCGTAACGCAAACTACGATGTGTTGGTAAAACAATTGATTGTTTGGGTAGAAGATGGCAATATCACTTTTGGCAACATGATTATATTAAGTGGTCTTACGTTGCTAGTACTCGCTTTGCTCGGTGGCTTCTTTATGTTCCTGATGCGGCAGACCATCATTGTAATGAGTCGCCACATTGAGTTTGACCAGAAGAATGAAGTCTATCAACATTATCAGCAGCTAGATGCAGGCTTTTATAAAACCCATAGTACCGGCGACTTGATGAACCGTATCTCGGAGGACATCAGTAAGGTGCGAATGTATACGGGGCCTGCTGTGATGTACGTAATTAATCTATCGGCTACCATTGGGTTCAGTGTTTATTTTATGCTGAAAGAGAATGTTGAATTAACATTGTATGTGCTAGCGCCTTTGCCCATACTTACTATTACTATTTACTCGGTAAATACAATCATCAATAAGAAAAGTGAGCGTATTCAGGCATTATTGTCGGGACTAACGACTACAGCACAAGAAAGCTACTCGGGCATCAGGGTTATTAAATCATTTGTGCAGGAAAAAGCTATGATGGGCTTCTTTAATGATAATAGTAATTTGTATAAGAAGAATGCGATAAGTCTTGCAAAAGTAGAAGCTATTTATTTTCCCTCTATGGCTTTACTTATTGGTGTAAGTACCTTACTTACAATTGCCGTTGGAGGATGGTATCACGTTTCGGGGCATTCTCCTGCTGTAAGTGCAGGAACTATTGCCGAATTTGTTATTTATGTAAACCTACTTACTTTTCCTGTTATGGCACTTGGCTGGACGGCAAGTATGATTCAACGTGGAGCTGCTTCACAAAAGAGATTGAATGAATTTCTAGATACCCGATCTGCTATTGTAGATAATCCAAATCCTGTACACCTAAATTCATTGAAAGGGGATATTGTTTTTAAGGATGTATCTTTTACTTATGCGCATACGGGCATTAAAGCAATCAGTCATTTTAATCTTACTATCAAAGAGGGACAAAAAGTATTGATTATTGGTAAAACAGGAAGTGGTAAATCGACGTTAGCACAGTTGCTTTTGCACTTTTATAACCCAGACAATGGCAGTGTTTCTATTGGAGAAAATGATATTAAAAATATTTCCTTGAGCCAATTGAGAAATGGAATAAGTTATGTGCCACAAGACGTTTTCTTGTTTAGTGATACCGTCTCAAACAATATTGGTTTCGGATTGGCAACCATGCCTTCGCAAGAAACTATTGAACAAGCTGCCAGTTTTGCAAGTATTCATAAGGAAATACTCAGTTTTGAAAAGGGATATAATACCATGATTGGCGAGCGAGGTGTAACCCTGAGTGGGGGACAGAAACAACGTATATCTATTGCCCGAAGCTTAATTAAAAACCCTGAGATAGTTGTTTTTGATGATTGTCTTAGTGCCGTTGATGCCAAGACAGAAAGTGAAATAATTAATAACTTCTATTTATATCTACAGCAGAAAACTGCTGTTATTATTACCCACAGGATATTTTCTACCTTCCGGTTCGATAATATTGTTGTAATTGAAGGCGGCACCATTATAGAAGAAGGCACGCACAACGAATTAATGGATAAAGAAGGCTATTATGCCGAACTATACCGCCTTCAGCTTACTAGAGATGATGCAGAACCTGTGGAGTCTATATTCGTAGCCTAATGTTTACACCGCTTTACTAAAACCTACATGGTTTGTTTCGTCGGTAAGCCATTTGATATCGAATGCCTTGCAAATATTGCGTACGAAGTGAAAACCTAGCTTGGTTACTTCTATACCCTCGTCTGTAAAGTGTAACAGGTTATCTTTCTCCATGTCTTGCAATAGGGGAAGGGAGTAATCAGACAATAAATACCTAAAATCTTCTTTAAAGGTTGTATGCCCTTGGCAGATAGTCTGCAGAATATACTGTTTAAACACCAGGTCGGTCTCATCCAGGAAATATCCTTTAATGTTTGGTAGTTCCGCTGCATCTATACTGCGATAATAGTTTTCTAGTTCTTTGTGGTTCTGTGCATAGGCAACGCCAATATCACTGATTGCCGAAACGCCAAGCCCAATGAGTGCTGCACAATTGGTATCGGTATATCCCATGAAGTTGCGATGAAGCGTGCCATTCATACGGGCATAATACAATTCATCTGTTGGCAATGAGAAGTGATCCATGCCAATGTCAGTGTAACCTGCTTCTGCAAACATCTTCTTGCCAATAGCATAAAGTTTGGTCTTAAGCTCGGCACTAGGCAAATCGTTCTCATCAAATAGACGTTGAACTTTTTGTTTCCAAGGTACGTGTGCATAACTGTAAAAAGCAACACGATCTGGTTGAATATCAATGGCTTCTTTGATGGTATTTTGCATTCCTTCAATAGTTTGAAAGGGAAGACCATATATCAAATCGAAGTTTACGGATTCAAAACCAATCCGCCTGGCAGCTTCTGTGGCTCGACGAATATTCTCGGTAGGCTGAATCCGGTTAATGGCTTTTTGTACCACAGGGTCGGTATCCTGAACGCCAAAACTTATTCGCCTAAAGCCTAAGTTGTAAAGTGCTTTCAAGTGAGCATCGGTAGTGTTATTTGGATGACCTTCAATGCTGAAAGCGTGGTTAGGAGCAATGCTTGCACCCTCTAATACGCCATTAATTAACCTAGTTAAGTTCTCAGGCGAGAAGAAGGTAGGGGTGCCGCCTCCTAAATGAATAGATTGAATAATAGGTGCCCTTTCCATTAATTCTTTATACATACGCCATTCCTTCAACACCGCATCTATATATTTGTCTTCGACAGCATGGTTGGTGGTAATTCTTTTATTGCAAGCGCAATAAGTACATAACGATTCGCAAAAGGGTAGGTGAATATAAATGCTCAAACCCTTCTCATAATCTTCATCTACATTTAATGTTTTACTAAATGTATCCTTCCACTGAGTATTGTCTTGCCAATCCCTCCAGAAAGGAACAGTTGGATAACTAGTGTAGCGAGGAACCGACTTATTGTATTTCTCAATCAGTGTGTTGTAATTAGACATAGTTGTTATTATGAGACCAAAATTAGTGGCAGTAATCAGTGGGTAACCAAACGATAATCAAATTAACTTATGATTTTTATCATTTAGAGCTTTAGTTGTGTAAAGTCCTTAATTGAAATGATTAAAGTCAGTTTTTATTTTGCCATAAAACGACAATTTTGACCTAACAAAGGTTAATCGTAAAGGTTTCCTCAAATAAGAAGTTAACAAGCAATGAAGATTATTATTTCAAAAGATAGATTTCTTGATGATATAAAGAAGGAGTTTAATAATGCCTTCCCTTATCTTAAAATAGATTTTAAGCAAGATACTATTCCAGCAACTTCCATAGGTTTTAGAAGGAATATGCCCATTAGTCAGCTAAAATTAGGGGATATTAATAAAGACAGCCCAGAGGGCGTAATTAGTATCAATGAAAACAATTCCATTAAACAAATAGCACAAAAGTTTGCAGAGAATTTTGGTATTAAAACAAACTTCTTTAGGAAGAGTGGTAACCTGTGGCTGGAAATTAAGATGACAGGTGACTGGTCTTTAAAACAACAAAACGATAGTGGTATGGAAGTATATTAATAATTGGAATCCTGTTTTCATTACCCATCAACTAATAAATTGTAGTCGTTTTACGATTAATTAACTACTTCGCAATCATCTTGCTTTCGCCTGACTATTTAACTATACTACAATAAGAACGGAAGACAAAGCCATCGGAAAGGACAAATGTGTTGATGAGGTAAAGTGAGAGGAGGATGCCTCTGTTAATATTGGGGTTAAGTATACTTATAGATAGGGTTTACCCTACCCGAACGGATGGTTAACCCTACAGAATACTACGGTTGACCCTGAGCAATGGTAGGGTCAACCCTGCAATAAGATAGGGTTAAACCTATTTGATACTAGGGTAGACTAATGATAAATGTTGGCTTAGGAGTTAGTAACTCCTGTGAATATCTACCTTTTTATCTGGTTTATTTAGCCTGAAGAGTTATTTAATTCATCCATTCCTTATTATTGCAATAGCGCATTACAAAGAACCTTATTTAGTCTGTTTAAAATGAAATATATAGCATCCCTTTACTCCAAAGCTTTAGTGTTGGTGCTGTGTTGTTGCTTTGCTATTTGTGTAAGTAAAGCACAAATAATTATAACTGCAACAGGAGGTAGTGAAAATGGTTATCTAACAGGGGATAGTATATCTTTTAAGAAAAAAGTTTTCCATAAGCCTCAGCACATAACCTACGATAAAGAAGGAAACCTCTATATATCATCTATTGAATCTAATTGCATCTATAAGGTTGAGGCAAAAACTAAAATTGTCACCGCATTTGTAAATACTACACACAGTCCTTTTGGATTCGCATTCGATAACACAGAAGAAAACCTCTACATAGGAGAATCTAGCTCATGTGTAGAAAAATATAATGTAAAAACTAGGTCACTATCACTTTTTGCAGGAGTACCAGGAAAACAATGTTATAGTTATAAATGTGGCGATGGAGGTCTCGCAACAAAAGCTTGGCTTGCTTCACCTTGGGGTATTGCAGTGGACAAAAACAATATTGTTTATATCATCGACCCAGATGAAGCTAGCGTGAGGATTGTTGATCCAAAGACAAATATCATAACAACTTTTGCTGGAGAAAATGTTTGTAATTGTACTGGTCATGGAGATGGCGGTCAAGCGAGTGCTTCTGAAATGTTATTCCCTGGGGATGGATGTTTTGATAATCAAGGGAATTTGCTGGTTACTGATTATGGACTTCAAAATATTAGAAAAATAGATATGAAGACTGGGATTATATCTACCATAGCAGGTTCAATAGTTTCAGGGAACTTAGGACATACAGGTGATGGAGGACCCGCGACTAAGGCTTTATTATCAAGTCCCATTGGTATTTCCGTTGACAAATATGGAATTATTTATTTTACAGAGGACACCTACACTGGTACTTGGGTTAGAAAAATAGATACTCTTGGTATAATTAATACAATTGCCGGAAATGGCACAAATGGTTATTCGGGTGATTGGGGACCTCCTACACTTGCTCAATTTAATGGCCCCATAGGTGTAATTGCTGAACCCAACAGAAATATATTAATTTTAGATCAGACGAATAATGTTATCAGGGAAATCATTCCTAGTCTTCCTATTCCCGCCATCACCTCCTTCACCCCCGCAAATGCCTGCCCCAACACAAACGCATCCATCACCATCAAGGGTACAAACTTCACTTATGCTACTGCTGTAACGTTTGGTGGTACGCCCGCTGCTTCTTTCACAGTGAATAATGACAGCACTATCACGGCAGTAGTAGGTTCGGGCAGTATGGGTAAAATAGCGGTGGTTACGCCGTATGATACGGCTGTGAGTAGTAGCTACTTTTATATTGGTAATGGGTTTACCGCGTATGCGTATGTGGCAAACAGGGATGATGGAACTGTAAGTGTTATCAATACAGCTACAAGTAAAATAATATCTACAATTGCAGTTGGGGCTTCCCCTATAGGAATATCAGTTAGTCCAGATAACAGAAAGGTATATATTACAAATAGCTTTGGTGATAATGTGAGTGTTTTAAGTACCAAAACTAACAAGGTATTGGCAACTATTAAAGTTGGCAAAGCCCCTCTCGGCATTTGTGTGAGTCCTAATGGTAGAAAAGTTTATTTAACTAACGACAATGATAGTTCAGTAAGTGTAATTGATACTTTGACAAATTCGGTTGTTGCAACTATTGCATTAGGTAGGAGCCCAGCATATATTTGTGTGAGTCCAGACGGATCCAAGGTTTACACAACCAATACAAGAGATCAATCAGTAAGTGTAATTGACACAAAAACCAATAGTGTGGTTAAGAACATGTATGCTGGTTTCTGTGCTTATGGAATAGGTATTAGTCCAGATGGCTCAACGCTTTATGTTTTAAATGAAAGTGTGGATTCAATGCATGTTTTTAACACAGCCACCAATCAATTGATAAGGTCTATAAGAACAAATACCGGGGGGCCAAATTTCATTACCACTAGCCCAGATGGAGCCATTCTTTATTTGGCTAATATAGCTGGAGGTACAGTGAGTGTAATGGATGCTAAGACTTATCAAGTGATAAAAACCATTTATTTGGAACAATTAATACCCAACATTGCACCTTCTGGAATAAGTATCAACAAGGATGGCTCGCAGGTTTATGTTACTGATGTTAGCCACAGCTATTTTTATACTATCAATACATCAACCTATAAAGTAATTTCGAGATTAACTGTTGGGAATAACCCTGAATCACTCGGTAACTTTATTGCCAATATTCCTACTCCTTGTTATGTTTCCCCAAGTATTACTTCGGCTATCCTCAATCCACTAGCAGATACCATTACCATTAAACTAAACCAACCCCTTCTTTGCAGCAGCCTTGCAACCAATGGTAGTGATTTTGATATTTCGACTTATCCTAAGCTTGGTACTGTTACGGGTATGGGTTGCAAAACGGGTACAACTACCAATGAGGTTACGGTTGTGCTTGCTAATCCTTTGCCAATTGGCACCTATCAGATAACATCAAAAAAGGGTACGGATGGCAATACGCTAATTAATGCTATTGGTGATAGTATTCCTGTTGGTGAAGTGTTTACCATTTCTAGTTATGCAGGTACTCCCTCTTACTTTAGTGGTGCCGCAAGTACTACCAAGTGTGCACCACAGCAAGTGAAGCTAAGTTTTAACAGACCCGTACTTTGTAGTACAATAGACTCAACGGGTAGTCAGTTCTCGGTTTCTGGTCCCTCTGCTGTCGTTATTAATAGTGTGACGACGAATTGTAACGACTCGGGACTTGCCTCGTCTGTTTTTCTATATCTTAGTACCCCAATTACAACTGATGGCGTTTATAAAATAAGCTTGAATACGGGTAAAGGCATTGATACCATCTTTAACCAATATCATGGGGCAACGCCGCAAGGGAGTGTTGTTAGCTTTAATTCCATCAATAAAGTAAGTGCTGCCTTTATTTCACAACGATTGATAGGTTGCAAAATAGATACCTTGATTGCCAATTATGTAGGCACAAAAACAGGAAGCAAGAATGCCACAAGCTGGCAATGGTGGGTGGATAGTAGTATCGTTAGTCGGTCGGATACTGGGTTTGAATACACTAAGTTAAATCCCCTACAGGTTAAGCTTATTGTTTCCAACGGCACTTGCAGTGATAGTAGTAGTTCGGTTAAGTATCCATTTATAGACCACAACATTAAAGCTTCTTTTATAGTTGCAGACACTATATGTCCTAATGCACAAGCATCCTTTACCAATAATAGTAAAGGGAATCTCGTTGGCTGGCATTGGACTTTTGGTAATGGAGACAGTAGTGTACTCAAAACACCTGATGCCCTTGTTTTTCCTTTGCTCGACACATTAAAAAGCTATCCGATAAGATTAATCGTTGAGAACTCAATTGGATGCTATGATACCGCTGAGGGTAGTGTTGTTATTAATATTGGCAAACCGTCTTTGCTTCAGTCAATTGCTACATTGAACTGTAGCCCGAAGTTGATTGAACTGAAATTTAATCATCACCTGTTGTGTAGTACTATAGCAACTGATGGAAGTAACTTTTCTATAATTGGGGCTGACCCGGTTACGATTAGTAAGGCAATTGCCGATTGTAATAATGGGGAAACGAATAGGGTACAACTACATTTTACTAAGCCAATTCTTACAGCAGGAAGTTATCTGATAAGCTTACAGAAAGCAAGTGATGGTAGTCAATTGGCCAATGGCTGTGGAGTTGTTTCTACTTTGGGGGATTCTGTAACCATTCGTACCCCTCGTTCGGTAAAAGCCGATTTTAACTGGCAAGTACAATATGGTTGTAAGCAAGATACTGTACAGTTTATACATGCGGGTATTAATGGAACAGATAGTTGCCATTGGGATTTTGGTAATAATCTGTACAGTTTTATTCCAGATACGTCAATCATTTATGCTGACTTTTCTTCCAAAAAAGTTCAGTTGACTGTGTTTAATGAAAGTTGCAGCGACACCAGTAAAATAATCACCGTTGCGTTGCTAAATGAGGGAGATAGTGTAAAAGCTTCTTTTATAATGGAGAAGCAAGGAGAAAGAGGTGTACTGGAATTGACTGACTTTATTTGCCCTGCCGAGAAAGTTACTTTCAAGGATAATAGCATGGGTACTATAAATAACTGGCACTGGGATTTTGGGAATGGCAATACCAGTACACTCCAAGATCCTTTGCCAGAGCGGTATCCACATAGGGATTCTATTAGATTCTATCCGGTGCGGCTGATTGTGAAAGGGGATTTTTGTGTAGATACCGTTTATAAGCATATTCGGGTTGTGCCCAATTGTAGTGTTCTGGTGCCTAGTGTATTTACCCCTAATGGCGATGGATTCTATGACAATTTTGCTCCGTTAAATGCCTGGAAAGCGAATGATCTCGTATTTATGATTTTTACCCGTTGGGAAGATATGGTGTTTAAAACAACCGATTGGAATATAAAGTGGGACGGGCGCATAAATGGCGCAGAGCCAGTTTCGGGCACTTATGTCTGGATACTTAAATATACCGACCATGATACGGGAGAACGCATTGAAAGAAAGGGAACTGTGGTGTTGATAAAATAAGGAGAGGCATTAATGTCTATACCACCTCCTCCACTACATCCAATTCTATTCTTAAATTCTCAATGATAAAGTCTTGTCTTTGAGGGGTATTCTTACCCATATAATATTCTAGCAGTTGTTGGATATGTTCGCCTTGGTCGAGTAAAACCGGTTGCAAGCGCATATCATGGGTAATGAATCGTTCAAACTCTCCCGGACTAATCTCTCCCAAACCTTTAAAGCGGGTTATCTCTGGTTTGTTACTTAGTTTCTTCACCGCAGCTTGTTTCTCTGTTTCATCGTAACAATAGATAGTTTCTTGCTTGTTACGTACCCTGAACAAAGGGGTTTCTAATATAAAGACATGCCCGCGCTTTACCAGGTCGGGGAAGAACTGTAAGAAGAAAGTCATTAACAACAACCGGATGTGCATACCATCTACATCGGCATCGGTGGCAATTACTACTTTATTAAAACGTAATCCCTCTAAGCCATCTTCTATGTTAAGAGCGTGCTGCAATAAGTTGAATTCTTCATTTTCATAGACAACCTTTTTGGTCAAACCATAACTATTCAATGGCTTACCACGCAAACTGAACACCGCTTGCGTATCTACATTACGTGCTTTGGTTATAGAGCCACTTGCACTATCACCCTCTGTAATAAATACAGTCGTATTCTTTTGAGAAAGTATAAAGTCTTCCCTATTCTTTACGGGTGGTTCATCATTAAAGTGCATCCTGCAATCGCGTAGCTTTTTGTTGTGAAGATTGGCCTTCTTGGCACGGTCATTTGCTAGCTTTCTAATACCACTTAGTTCCTTTCGTTCGCGTTCGCTTTGTTCTATCCGCTTCTTGATGGCGTCTGCGGTAGTGGTGTTCTTATGAAGGAAGTTATCTAGTTCTTTACTCAGGAATTCCTGAATAAAGTTCTTCATACTTTTACCCCCTTCACTCACATTCTGTGAACCCAATTTGGTCTTAGTCTGGCTTTCAAACACAGGCTCCTGAACCCGTACTGCAACTGCTGCAACAATACTTTGTCTGATGTCGGCTGCTTCATAGTCTTTCTTAAAGAAGTCCCTGATTGTTTTTACATAAGCCTCCCGGAATGCTTGTTGGTGCGTTCCCCCTTGGGTAGTGTATTGTCCGTTTACAAACGAGAAGATATCTTCGCCATAGTCGTTGTTATGACTGATAGCTACCTCAATATCTTCTCCTTTAATATGAATAATAGGGTAACGAAGTTCGTCTTCGGGTGTCTTTCTTTTTAGTAAGTCTAAAAGGCCATTCTTACTTACATACTTCTTTTTGTTGAAATCTATGATTAATCCCGCATTCAGATAGCAATAATTCCATAATTGGTTATCAATGTATTCGTGCAGAAAGTGATAGTTTCTAAAGATGGTGTCATCTGCAATGAAGACTACTTCTGTACCGTTCTCTTCTGTTGTTGGCTCCTCGAGGTGTTCATTGGTTAGTATACCTCTTTCAAATTCAGCAGCCTTCTTTTTACCTTCCCTGTAGGCCGTTACTTTAAAAAAGCTACTCAATGCATTCACCGCTTTGGTACCTACCCCGTTTAACCCTACACTCTTCTGGAATGCATTGCTATCATATTTTGCCCCGGTGTTTATTTTACTTACTACATCCACTACTTTACCCAATGGAATACCACGACCATAATCACGTATAGTAACCACCTTGTCTTTCAAAGTAATGTCTATATGCCTGCCATGCCCCATCATGTGTTCGTCAATACAGTTATCTATCACCTCCTTTATCAGTACATAGATACCATCGTCGGCAGAAGCGCCGTCTCCGAGTTTACCAATGTACATACCTGGTCTGAGGCGGATGTGTTCCCGCCAATCGAGACTTCTGATGTCACTTTCTTCGTAATTTGATACTGCCATAAGCTTGCCCTAAGCGGGTATTTATACGTAAACGAAATACTAATTAGATAGCTTCCTAACGTTGCATAGTAATACACCCTGCAAGAAACTAAATAATTAATTCGTGCAACATATTCTTTTTCTAACAGAGACCGAAGGAATGTTAATAAATAGTAGGAGAGGAGGGGCTAATCCCCAAAGGATAAACCTTATTTGTCTAACAAGTGGTCGTAATTATACTAGACCATATTTTAAGAGGTATTGAGTTATATAATCAATACGATTGTTTCCTGAACTGTTGCAAGAAACTATATACATAACAGCCTGCACAAACACTTAAAAAAGATTCCAAAGCGGCAAAGAAGGAGAGTACACAACTTACGATTAGGGTGCTGATGCCCACTATTTGCAGAGAAAGTATGGTAATACTAAACAGTAATCCTATTCTTGCTGCAAAACGTTTGGGAGGAAGGTATACAGACTTGATTGGTAGCTTTAGCGTTTTTACAAGCCAATCGCTGATAAGTGCAAAAGGACTGTATTTGCCTAAATCGAAAGAGCGCAGTGCAAAATCTAGGACAAGTAAAAATGGGATTGCTTTAAAGTTGGTGAAGAGGTAAGTAACAGTTGAAACAAAAACGAACAATGCAATCATTCTTACTTTACTTTCGTTAGTGGTCGCCTGCGCTACTTTTAATGGAGTACTCATATATCTTATCATCTATCTGTTTCCGGGGCGAATATATTGATAAATTATTATTCTATTTAATTAGTAGAGAAATAATGTATTGTAAAGCGTAAGAATGATTCAATAAAAAAGGTGCAGCAACAATTGTCACTGCACCTTATAATTAGGAATGTTTGTTTGTTTTATTCTTTAATGAAACTAACAGTGGTAATTGTACCATCTGTTAATCGCGTACGAATACGATAAGATCCTGCTTTTAATTTACTTACTTCTAAAGAAGGATTGGTTGCATCATTTAAAGTTTGAGTACTTATAATTCTACCCAAGTTATCTAATACTTGTACTGATGCAATGTGGGTGCCATTTATAGTCACATTACCCCTGCTAGGGTTAGGATAAACGGACAACTTATTACCCGCCGACAAAACAACAAGGATTATTTTACTGTAACTCATCTTGCCATTTTTGTCTACACTTTGCAAACGATAGTAATTGGTTCCACTTACTGGAGACAAATCGGTAAACTGATAGCTGTTAGCTCCTTTGCCAACTGCATTTACTATACCAATTGTTTTGAAGCTATTGCCATCCTTACTGTGTTGAACATTGAAAGCACTTACATTTAATTCTGTAGCTGTATGCCAGTTAGTTTGTATAGTCTTGTTGTTGATAACTGCATGGAAGCTAGCAATAGAAACAGGGAGATTGATGGTTGCAAGGCCTCCAATTGTTAATCCAGATTGATACATCGTTTGAAGGGTAGGGCTTGCATAAGCACGATAGAACACTGCTCGTACATACAGAACGTTGTCTCCTGTGATGTTATTGGTACCTTTTAAGGTTACGCCAGCATTGATACTAGAGAAGGGAACTAATACTCCAGACATTTTTGTCCCAATACCTGTATCTACCGATTGTATGGTGCTTATTGCATTATAAAAAGTAGAAGGTGGGGTAGAAGCAGTGCCAATACCATACAAAATACCAAAAGCGTTGGTACTTGCAGCACCACTCAACGACATGCTTCCAGAGATACTAGTGGCACTTAAGCTATAGCCAGAGTTTGCTGCAACTAAGTAGTCAATATACCAACCTTGTTTTACAGCATAACCAATACTATAAGAGGTGCCTGCAACACTCGTATCTATTGGCATTAATCCAGTTTCCCCTGTAGTGGTATCTGTAATGATTGCATATCCAGTATCTTGGATATAGTGTTCGATAAATATGCCTGGACCAAAATTTTGTGTAATAGAAGCCACCGGAGATTTAATGCCCGAGAAATAGCTTGCGGTAGAACCTGTAAAATCGCTGTTTATTAGGTTTGAGACAAGCGTTTGTGCGGTAGCTCTTAAGATTGGAGAATAATTATTGGCTGCATCATAACAAAAAGCTTCATAGTAGAAAGTTATGTTTGGTAATAAACCTGTTTGATTGGATAATCCTGCTGCTGTACCATTATATAAAACAGTTCCTCCAGCAAAAGAGCTTCCTGCTACTCCTGCAGCAGTTCCATCAGTAGGTGGTGTGAACGTATTGGTGTTGCTGTATAGTACTACAATATTGTTGTTGTTGGCATTTGAAGTGGCAGTAAAATTTATTTCGGTAGGGGAAACTGCTATTGCAGTAAAAGATCCAGGTTTCAGTACACTAGCTGCACTCAAATAAGTTAG
>CAISCV010000290.1 GCA_903883945.1 uncultured Chitinophagaceae bacterium
CTAAAGCAAAATTATCAACTACAAGGGTATATATACGTGCCAATAATTTGTTTACCTATAAAAAGGATAAACGACTTTATTATGATCCAGAAACTCCTATTGATGGCACTATCAATCTTAGGCCTCCTACCTCTGCCACTATCTTGTTTGGTGCAGATATAAATTTCTAATAATATAAAAAATATAAAATGAGACTAATAAAATATATTTTCAGTTCTTTGTTTTTGGTTGTTGCGGCCACTTCTTGTAGTAAAGATTTTACTTCGGTTACCCCCACCAACTATATTAGTGCTGACAGTGCAATAACCAGTGTTATGAATGTACGTGCAGCAGTGAACGGTTTGTATGCAGGTATGACTAGTTCGGACTATTATGGTAGAACTGCTGTCTTGATTCCCGATTTAACAGCCGATAACATTTATAGAAGTACCCAAACCGGTGCAAGGTTTACCAATTGGGCAAATCAAGCAGTAACAAGCAGCGACTCTTATGCTTTAGGTATGTGGAATCGTCTTTACTCAATTATCATCAATGCAAACACCATTATAAACAAAGCTCCTGCTTTAACACCAACAGGCACAGATTCAATTGAGCTTAAACAGCTTATTGGCGAAACATATGCAGTTCGTGCACTTGCTTATTTCGACCTAGTACGCTTCTTCGCCTATTCTTACACTAAAATAACAGATTCTACCAAATGGGGAGTACCTATTGTTTTAAATTCCTTTGCCTCAGATACTGCAAATCTTATAAAAGCTCAGGCTAGGACAACAACTCTCCAAACCTATGCACAAGTAGTTTCAGATATTAATGCTTCCTTTAATTATTTGTCCACTTCTGGTAATGTAATGTCCAGTGGAATCATAGACCCTACTCTTTTTAAAATCAGGCTAAATTATTACTCAGTTTGTGCTTTGGCTGCCAGGGTCTATTTATACCAAAAAGCGTATGATAGTGCTGCCAAATATGCAAGTATCGTTATTAATAGCGGCAAGTATACCTTGTTGCCAGCTGCAACAATGGTTACCGATTTTCACACACAGTCTAATAATGAATCTATTTTTGAAGTAGCTAATAACTCTTTTAATAATCAGGGGAATAATAGTATTGCCTATATATTTAACCAAAATGGTTATGGTGAAATGTTAGCACCTGATGACATGGCTAAAATATATGATAATCAAGATGTGAGAAAAGGATTTATTACATTGGGTAATAGAAACGCTTTTGGGGGCGAAACAAATACCTATATTATCAACAAATACAATAATATTACTAACTTTCAAGAGAACATCAAAGTATTCAGGTTGGCAGAAATGTATTTAATACGTTCTGAAGCATTAGCAAATATTGCACAGTCTGGAAATGCAGGTATGTCCGATTTACTTACAGTCTCGAATGCTAGAAACGAAATAACCCCTACACAAGATGGAACCCTTTCTACTTTTGTTCCCCTCATCCTGTTAGAAAATAGAAAAGAATTTGCATTTGAAGGTCATAGAATTTTTGATGTGACTCGTATTACTAACCCAGATAACACGACAGATGATACTGAGACGTATCCCTATTATCACTATAAATTTCAGAAACTAACTGCTGGACAAAAGGCAAGATCCGGAAAAATGAATAGTACTTTAAAAAAGTATGCTATAATGCCAATTCCTTATACCGAAATTAAAAACAATCCTGCATTGGTTGGATTTCAGAATCTAGGATATTAAAATATATCAATTTTATCATAAAGGGTATCTTTTCTCAAGTAGAATAGGTACCCTTTTTCTTTTACAGGTATCATCAATAGCTTTTTTACTAAGTACATTGTAAATTAAATAAATTGGAAAGAATATCGTTAATATAATAAACGATATTATGATACGTCGAAGGGTTATCTTGAGTGATGGTGACAGGGAAGAATTATTATCCCTACGCAAC
>CAISCV010000291.1 GCA_903883945.1 uncultured Chitinophagaceae bacterium
GGTACAAAGTTGCCTATCAGCGTATATAAATGCTTCGATAAAGTATCCTGCTTTTTGCCATCGCCATAGTCCCAATAATAACTAACTGCATTGGTTTGTTGAGACGTTAAGGTAATAGTTGCCGGAACACAAGCCATAGAAACATTGGTTTTGGCAATACCATAGGCGCCCTTTACCACGACCGTTTCTATCGTACTATCCTGTATACTATTGTTTTTGCCATACGCTATCAGCTTTACATTATATACCCCCGGATTGTACTGGTGGCTTACGATGGTATCGTTGGGAACCGTAGGAGAACCATCGCCGAAATCCCACACAATCCTGCTGGCATCTAACGAATGGCTAAAGAAACTATCTGTTACCGGCGCACAACCATTGGGGCCATAGTGCGACGTGTAATCAAACAAAGCAAAAATCTTTTTTACAGGGACAAAGGTGGTAGCGGTATCGGTACAACCCGTTATCGTATCCGAAGCTATCAGCGAAACAACATCTGTTTGAGGTCCCGGATAAAACACCCGGATACTATCTGGATTGGTAGATTTTATACCGCTATTGGCAAAAGACCACTTATAAATAACGTTGTTGCCATTTTCGAAGGTATTAGACGTATCAATAAAGTTGGAGGAGGTACCCGCAATAATGTGGGCAGGATTCCAATAAAAGCCCGCTTTAGGCCCAGCAGGTAAAGCAGAATCGGGAACGCTGTTTATACCAAAACAACCGTCTGCATCTATTACTTTCAGGTAGGTTTCATAAATGCCAGGAGACTTATAGGTATGTTTAATATTCCCATTCACGGTAAGGGTGTCAAACGTGCTATCCCCAAAGTTCCATTCCCATTTTGCCAAAGGCACTCCAAAGTTCGTTTTGGACGCATCCTTAAAAGAGATTGGTTGCTTGAAACAGTTCATGGGATTAACGATGGAATAATTTACTATCGGTCCCTTAATCTTTAGTGGAAGATATTTAGTGGTATCATAACAACCAAAATAACCCGATTGAAGAATGGCTCTTATTTGTGTTTGGCCAGGCATTAATCCTGATAGCATACCAAAATAAGTGTGGTACCAATCCCCGGGCTGAGAAAAGAATGAATTGGGAACATTGGTAGCACCGCCATATTGCCATTGGGCAAAAGTGTAATAATTATAATCACTTACACCGGGGTTAACGGCCAAAGTAAGGGTATCTATAAAAAGCTTAATGGTATCATTTTCACAGATAGAGGTGATGCCTTTTGACGTAATTTTTGGAAACTGGGGCGTAAGAATATGAACCCAATCGGTATCGCGCACCGTACAACCCCCATTGGTACCCGAAAGTACCGACCGATAGGTGCCTGTACCCCCCAAGTACCGATGTATAATGGTATCGATTCCTCTTTTTGGATTAAAAATAGCAGAGTCGCCGTCACCGAACGTTAGCTTGAGTTTTCCTTGTACATACGCATTCGTTACCAGAAAGTTGGCAGTATCTCGGTTGCCATTACAGGTGTAGGCAATGGTATCTATGTGTAACAAAGGGGCTAGTACACGAATGTAGTTGATATAAACAGCCGAGTCGTAGCAGGTGCCATTATAGGCAACAAGCTTTACGCTAAAAGTGCCGGTATCCCTGAAAGCATGCACGGGATTTTGCAAATTACTGATAAGTGCGGTATCACTAAAGTACCAAAACCATTCAGTGGTTTTTGTTTTGGTGGTGTTGTAGAAGTAAGCTTTACTGCCACAATTAACCGTGTCGGGCGTATAAAAAGTAACAATTGGCCTTTCGAACGTTTTTATGGTAGTAGCAATGGTGTCACTGCAACCATCTACAGTAGTGTATATCAATCGTACATTAAAAGTTCCCTTAGCATTATACTGGTGAATAGGTGCTGAATCCGATGAAGGGGCACTATTGTCTCCAAAGTCCCAAGAATAATTTTTAATCCCGATGGGGGGTGTAGCAGAAAAAGTAACCGTCATTCCTTGGCAACCAGACGAACTTTTTAGACTATCCCCTATAAGAGAAAGGATCGTAACCGGGGTTCTCAACAATTTTAACGGAAGCGTTTGGGAAGCCCTACACCCCGAAGCCTTTTTGGTAGTAAGGGTGATGTTGTAGGTAAAGTTATCGCGTAATAAAAATTGCGCGGTGTCTGTCGTTAGGGTGTCTTTGATTCCTTTTATACTCCAAAGCCAAGCCACACTACCAGCAGAAGTATCAATCAGATTGATGAGACTTTTTTGCCCACATTGGGGTGCAGTAGAAATTGTGAATCCCAATAAATAAACCGCTGGATTTATTAAAATGGTGTCATTTTTTAAGGTATCGCTACAAGTACCAAAATGATTGATTACTTCAACATTATATTTCCCAGGAAAATTAAAGGCATTTAGTACATCAACGCCGCTGATTGGGTAGGATAGATTACCAAAATTCCACGAAGAGGAATCTGGTTTTGGTACACTTGTATTGATAAAATGAATGGAGTCTTTTGCACAAAGCCCTGTTGCAGAAAAATTAGATGTAAATAAAGCACTATAAACCGATGCGGTCGCAACATTGGTACAGCCATCTGCATTGGTTACAATAAGAGAATCTGTAAAAACACCTTTTGTGTTATAGGTATGGGTAGTGACTGAGTCGGATGAAACAGCACCATCACCAAAAATCCATTTATACGTTGATTGCTGTAAATTGGTAGAATTATTTGTAAACGATACACTGTCTCCTGTTGCACACAGATACGTTTTGTTTTTACTGAATAAAGCAGTTGGGGTTAATAAGGCATTGATTAAATCTTTTTTTTCAAAAGAAGTATCGCTACTACACCCTTTAGACGAAGTAACACTAAGCTTCACCGTCCATTTACCCGATGAAGTGTAGGTATGAGAAACAATATTGCTATCCCCGGTATATCCATGCCCATCGGCAAAGTCGTAACTAAAATAATTTACTTTACCAGAAACATCGGTAGACGTACTAACAAATGAAATTTTTAAGGGCGTACAACCTACACTATCCTTTACCGTGAAACTAGGAATCGGATTGGAATAAACAACGATGGTATCTTTTTTTTCAGAGATACTATTACCATCTTTCACAGTGAGGGTTACAATATAAGTAGTGTTTGTAGTAGTGTAGGTGGTCGTCTCCGTTTCGGTTATATCCTTGGCAGGAATTAGAGAACCCCCATTACCCAAATCCCAGGTATATTGTGCTGCTGAAGAAGCGCCAGTGGTGGTGTTTGTAAAAGTTACATTAAGTGGGCTGCACCCACTAGATTTGGTTGCAGTAAAATTTGCTGTCAGCTGCTGCGCATTGATACTACTAACAAGCATTAGCAAAAGGACAATCGGAAATAATATTTTGTAAGGAATCATTATACTATTTTTATAAAAGCCAAGGAAAGCTATTTAATTTTATCTCAAACGTACGTGAAATTCTTTTATTGTGATTTACAAATTGAGTATTATTTACTATTTAAGGTAGATTTAATTTTAGTTTCGGTTGTATAATGGTACTTGTTCGCATACAATAGGTTACTTCAACAAAAAATCAATAGCCTCTTTAGCAATCTCCGACTTGTCATCCTTCGGTGTAGCAATCAAAACATCCGTGTATAGATTCCCCTTTTTTAATTCTATAAAACCAAGCTCGGGATAGTTATGACTCTTCAAGATATTAGTTGGAACGATGGAAGATCCCAAGCCGTTTTTTACCAGTTGAATAATAGAGGAGATGTTGTTCGATTCATGTACCACTTTAGGAATGAACCCATAGTTGGCACATATCTCCAACAGCATATCATAATAGTGAGGGGCATAATCCTTATTGAAGAAAACAAACGTTTCTTCTTTCAGTTTCTCTATGTCCTCTTCCGTTTCCAAATTAACCAGATTCTTATTAAATACCACCGAAAAACTATCCCTGAACCAAAGGTTGGTTTGTATCATCGGCGATTTTAATGGTGCCCGGATGATGCCCAAGTCTAGTTTGCCTTGCTCCAGATCGGTAATCTGCCTGGCAGTAGGCACTTCATACAAGCTGAAGTTTACAAAAGGGTATTTGTCTGACAGAAACTTTATCAGCTCCGCAATATCTCCCGAAAAGGTAGAACTGATGTAGGCAATTCTAAACTCACCACTGATGTTTTTACTTATTTTCTGTGTCTTTACAGTAATTCTATCCAGATTTTGCATTAACAAACGCACTTCTTTTTCAAAATACTTACCCGCTTCTGTCAATTCAACGCGTTTATTATTCCGATTAAATAAACGGGCATCTAATTCATCTTCCAGTTCTTTTATTTGTCGGCTAAGGGGCGGTTGCGATATAAATAACTTTTCAGAAGCCTTGATAAAGCTTAGTTCTTCCGCCAAAGTAAGGAAGTATTTAAGGTGTCTTAATTCCATATATACCTATTAAGTATTGATAATTGACAAAATAAGTATGTTTTTGTCATATACAAACTTATTACTTTTGTGTCACGATAGCAGATTAATACGATTTGCTATTGGTCACAAAGACTCAAAGACAGAAAGTGGCACAAATAAAAAAAGAAAGAAAAAGAAGTTTAAGTCTTATTTCTTATTTGTGTTTCTTTGAGACTTAGTGTCTTTGTGGCAACTTTATTAGATATTTGCAAACTATTTTTAAAATAAAACAACAGCGTTATGGCTAATACATTGTTTGATAAGGTGTGGGATGCCCACGTAATCCGTAAGATAGAAGATGGTCCGGATGTGTTTTTCATCGACAGACACTTCATTCACGAGGTAACAAGTCCGGTAGCTTTTCTAGGTCTCGAAAGCAGGGGTCTGAAGGTAATGTTCCCTAAGAACACCTTTGCTACCGCCGATCACAACACACCCACCATTAACCAACACCTGCCTGTAGCTGACCCATTGTCTGCAAACCAGTTGCAAGCATTAGAAAGTAACAGTGCCAAGTATGGTATTTCGCATTGGGGATTGGGTAATCCTAAAAACGGTATTGTTCACGTGGTAGGGCCAGAAAATGGTATCACCCTTCCAGGAATGACCATCGTTTGTGGCGATTCTCATACTTCTACCCATGGTGCTTTTGGCGCTATCGCCTTCGGTATCGGTACTTCGGAAGTGGAGATGGTTTTATCTTCTCAATGTATCATGCAGCCTAAACCGCAAAGCATGCGCATTAATGTGAATGGTAAATTGAACAAAGCCGTTACACCAAAAGATGTTACCTTATACATCATTGCTCAACTAACTACTGCCGGTGCTACCGGTTATTTTGTAGAATATGCAGGTGATGTTTTTGAGAACATGAGCATGGAAGGAAGAATGACTGTTTGTAATATGAGTATCGAAATGGGTGCTCGTGGTGGTATGATTGCGCCAGACGAAACTACTTTTAACTATATCAAAGGACGTGAACTAGCTCCAAAAGGTGAAGCTTGGGATAAGTCTTTGACTTACTGGAAGACTTTGAAAACAGAAGCTAACGCAACCTTCGATAAAGAATACACTTTTGATGCAGCTGATATAGAACCTATGATTACCTACGGAACTAATCCGGGAATGGGAATGGGTATCTCTAAACATATTCCTAAAGCAACTGATTTGAAAGGCGGTGTTGCCACTTATGCAAAATCATTGGCTTATATGGGCTTTGAAGAAGAAGAAGCCATGATTGGTAAAAAGGTAGATTATGTGTTTATCGGTAGCTGTACCAATGGTCGTATCGAAGATTTCAGGGCTTTTGCATCTATCGTAAAAGGTCGTAAGAAAGCAGATAATGTTACTGCTTGGATCGTTCCAGGTTCTCACATTGTAGAAGCACAAATTAAGGAGGAAGGTATTTTGGATATACTAACTGAAGCTGGTTTTACCCTTCGTCAACCAGGATGTTCAGCTTGTTTGGCAATGAATGATGATAAGATTCCAGCAGGCAAATATGCGGTGAGTACCAGCAACAGAAACTTCGAAGGAAGACAAGGTCCTGGAAGTCGCACCCTATTGGCTAGTCCGCTAATGGCTGCCGCCGCTGCTGTAACAGGTGTTGTTACCGACCCAAGAGAGTTGATGAACTAAGACTTGAGGGAAAGAGGAAATCGGCAAGGAGGCATAAAGGGTATAGCCTAGGAGGGAAAGAGTATTAAGTGACAGTTGTAAATTAAGTATCTTTATTCAATTTAATACTTTTATTATGGGACTTGTACACGCAGAAATAGAACTCATTAATGGCGAAGACCTTGGTCTCGCTCGAAGGCACTACATTGGAGAAGAAGAGGTAAAACGTTTTAATGTAACGGCACTTGTTGATACTGGAGCAATCATGCTTTGCATTAATGAACACATCCAAGAATATATGCAGTTCCCTTTTTTCGAAAAGAGACGAGCACAAACTGCGGATGGACGTATAATTGATTGCGATGTTGTTGGACAAGTTGAAGTACGCTTTAAAAATAGAGGTACTACTTGCAGAGCAATGGTTCTTCCTGGAGATAGTGAAGTTCTTCTAGGCGCAATTCCTTTGGAAGATATGGATGTAGTGGTTAATCCCCAAAGACAAGAACTTATTGTTAATCCCGATCATCCTTATATGGCTCAAATGACTTTGAAAGGAGTTAGATGAGACAAGGAGGAGTTAGGCAAAGAGTAAAGGAGGGAGATAGAGAAGGAGGCAATAGGATAAGAGTAACAGAGTAAAAAAATATCAATTATTAATTAACAATTATCAATTAACAAAAATGGCATACGATAAATTCACAGTGGTAAAGAGCACAGCGGTTACTTTACCAATAGAAAACATAGATACAGATCAGATTATACCCGCACGTTTCTTAAAAGCAACTAAACGTGAAGGATTTGGTGATAACCTTTTCAGGGACTGGCGTTATAACAACGACAATACACCTAAGAAAGATTTTGTTTTGAATAACCCTATTTATTCTGGGAAAATATTGGTTGGTGGAACAAACTTCGGTAGCGGCAGTAGCCGCGAGCATGCTGCTTGGGCTATCTACGATTATGGATTCAGAGCGGTAGTGTCTAGTTTCTTTGCAGACATCTTTAAAGGAAATGCTATCAATATCGGTATTCTTCCTGTTCAGGTTTCTCCTGAATTTTTAGAA
>CAISCV010000292.1 GCA_903883945.1 uncultured Chitinophagaceae bacterium
ACCACCTACCCTTGCTTTAATTTCAAAGTTAATTGCTTGTCCATTAATCCATGTAGCCGCAACCTCAAAGTTACCTCTTGCTACTAAACCCTTGTAGCTACCTGTTTTCCAAGTAGCAGGTAAAGCGGGCAATGGGGCAATATAACCTTCATGGCTTTGCAACAACATTTCGGCAATGCCGGCAGTACCTCCAAAGTTGCCATCTATCTGAAATGGGGGATGCGTGTCCCACAAATTATCCTTTGTACAGGTTGACAATAGATTGGTGAACAAGGTATAAGCCCTATCGCCTTCTTTTGCCCTTGCCCACAAATTTAAACGGTGCGCTATTGCCCAACCTTTAGAGAAATCGCCTCTTTCGGTCAGGGTAACTTTGGCTGCATCTATCCAAGCCGGCGTATTCGAATTGATGATGGTTCCCGGATAAAGCCCCACCAAATTAGAGATATGCCTGTGCTTGTATTCTCCAATATCTCCGTACTTGTTCTCTTCTCTGTATTCTTTTATTTGCCCAGACCAACCTACTTGTATAGGGTCTAACTTGCCAATCTGACTCTCAACTGTTTTGATAATTGGGTCATTGTCGCCCAACAATTTCGCCATTACTAACAAATCGTGGTGGTTTTCGTAAATCATTTCTTGGTCGAATGCACAGCCTACTGTTTCATAATTCTTTCCATTAACTTTCTGTTCAGGCGATGCCGAAGGATTTGCTAATAATAATCCATCGCTAGTAGGCTTTACAACCTTACTCAAAAACTTACCCATTCCTAATATAGCAGGATAGTCTGTAATCTTTAAGGCATTCATGTCTCTGGTAAAATCGTATTGTTCCCAGAACAGTTTAGTAGTAAACCCACCCGTTCCTGGACCCGAATGTCCGCCCGGCCCCATAATGCTATAAGCACTAGCACCTGTACCTATAGTCCATCCATTTCCATCGGCTAAGGTAGATAATGCAGTAGGGTTATTAGCCGTAATATACTCTGTGGCTTTCTTATTCGCTTCCTCTCTAAAAGCCTTATTGTAGTCTACATAAGCCGTAAACATTTCTGCTAGGTTGGTATTAAAAGCAGGCCAATAGTTCATCTGCACATTTACGTTATGCCAATAGCCTGATGTCCATGGCGATACATCATATTGACTCCAAATGCCTTGAAGATTAGCAGGCATTGTTCCTTTGCGCGAAGAAGAAATCAATAAATACCTACCAAATTGAAAGTAAAGTTCTTCTAAGTATGGGTTATGATTACCGGTTTTATAGTTTGCCAATAACTTGTCGGTAGGAATAGTTGGTTCAACGCCACCCAAATCTAATTGTGCTCTCTTGAAGAAAGTATGGTAATCTGCTAGATGCGTTTGCAATAATTGTTGGTAGCTTTTTTTGCTGGCAGCAGCTATAATGTTTAATATTCTTTCATGAGGTAATGGGTTTCCATTAAGTTTTTTAGTAGGATCAAGTTCGGTAAATACTTTGCTTTCTAATTGGTAATTGGTACCTACAGCAACTAGTATGATGGCGCTATCTGCATTGTCAATTTCTATTTTTCCATTGCCACCATCCGCATCATTAATTGCTTTTTCAGTTCCTCCAAAGTTGGTCACCTTCAATTGACCTTCGTAGGCTATGTTATAAAAACCCATCTTACCCATAAGGGTAATCAAATCGCCTTTTGCAGATACAATCCCTGTTCTATAATCTCCATCTTTAGTAGTATCTACGTTTTTTAAATAAGGAATTACAGGGCGTATTGCAAACGAAAGTTTGCCTTTTAAACTTGCTTTTAGCTTTATCACTAATACTTTATCGGGATAACTTGCAAAACACTCGCGCGTATATTCCACACCATCTTGTTTGTATTTGGTGAAAGAAATGGCATCACTAATAGAGAGTCCTCGTTGATAATTAGTAGGATTTTTATGATTAATGTCCAAATAAATCTCTGCAAAATTGGTCAAGCCACCCAACTTATACAAACTTTTATTAGCCAAAGTATTCTCTGTAATTTGAATCCTTTCCGTGTCGGTTCTACCAAATATGCTGGCACCAAGCCAACCATTTCCTATTGGCAGCGACCAGTTTTCCCAGTCTGCATCATACGGTTTTCCTCCAGCTTGCACTTTTGTCCAATCAGCCCCTCTATTTGGTGCAGGTGCATCGTACCATAGTTTGTAGGTTTTGTTTTGGGGTTGATTCTTCTGGGCATTAACAGAAAGAACTAACATGGTTGAAAAAATGTAAAAGCAAACAAATTTCATGATTGGAAGGTTGTTTAAAGTGCAATAATAGAAGAAGATTGATAATTAGAGGCGAAGAAAGTTTAAATCTGTTTGTTGGAAAAGATGTTTGAATAAAACTTAAAACTATATCGGTTTAAAATTTACTTTTAGTTTTACCATTTAAATACTAATTTATGAAACAAGGTTTATTGCATTTACTGGTTTCCTTCTTATTGGTAAACAATTGCTTCTCTCAAACTTCTGTAGTATTCGGGAATGATTCTGTTTCGGGGGAATACTATAATGTAAGGGGAATAAAAATGTACTGCGAAGTATATGGAAATGGTCAGCCATTATTAATGATTCATGGTAATGGAGGAAGTATCAAATCGTTCAAAAATAACATTGCTTACTTTGCCCAAAAGTACAAAGTGATTGTTTTGGATAGCAGAGCGCAAGGGAAAACAATAGACTATAACGACTCATTAAGTTTTGAAATGATGGCCGACGACGAAGCTGCCTTTTTGGATGCCCTGCATATTGATTCTGCCTATATTGTTGGATGGAGCGATGGTGGCATAAATGCGTTACTGTTGGCCATGCGCCATCCCAAAAAAGTGATTAAACTAGCAGCTACGGGCGCAAACCTGTGGCCAGATTCCACAGGTATTAACCCTGGTTATTGGCGTTCCGAAAAGAAAAGATTTGATACGACTAATCCGGCTAAGTTTACCACCCAAAAAGAAAAGAATGAATGGAAGCTGTTTATGTTGGACTGGGTGCAGCCGAATATTTCCTTAAAAAGTTTAAAAGCAATCAAGTGTCCGTCCTTGATAATTGGGGGCGATCACGACCTGATACCTGTTGAACACACGGTGCAGATTTATAAAAACATACCTAATGCATTTCTGTGGATCCTCCCCAATTCTGGACATGGCACCTTGAAAGAACATAAAGACGATTTTAACAGTCAGGTAGATTTATTTTTCTCCACACCTTTTCATAAGCGATAGATAACTATTTTTAATAAAATTCTCCTTTCTAAAGGTCAGATAATTGTTATTTACCCCTTAACTCAATTTTTTTTAACAATAATAAGGTCTCTATTTAACAATATTGAAATAATAACCCATCTTTGACCCCTGAAAAAAATAATAGATTGCTAGATCAAGGTAAATACGAAGAGAGTAAACTTGTGGCGCTGCTTGCCGAAGACAGCGAATATGCCTTTCAGCTTTTGTATGATAGGCACAGAAACAGGATTTATAAAACAGCAACAAGGTTTTTAAAGTCCCCTATATTGGCCCAAGAAGTTGTGCAAGATGTGTTCTTGAAACTATGGCTATCACGAAATACCTTAAAACCCAATCAACCCATTGAAGCTTGGTTACATACTGTAGCTAAGAATAATATCATTAACCGATTGAAAAAGGTGAGTAATGAATGGAAGGTAATGAATGAATTACCCTACATTACCCAAAGTAAATCGAATATTACTGAAAATAGGGTGCAGGATGTAGAATATGCTGCCATATTAAATGCAGCAATAAATACTTTGCCAGAACAACAGAAGAAGGTCTATCTATTATCCAGAAATGAAAACTTAACTTACATACAAATTGGAGAGAAGCTAGAATTGTCTCCTCTTACTGTAAAAACACATATATCAAGGGCACTACTTCATATCAAACAAGTGCTTGCAGCGAAAGGAATTATTCTTTCAATTGCAATTGTTTCAATAATTTCTTAAATTTTATTTCTTCTTTGTACTCCACAAAGTATACTTAAGTGTATATGGATATTACAGGTTTGTATGCCTGTTTTTAAATATGATGAACGAAGAACGTTTCAAATATCTTTTAGGGCTATATCAAGCTAATAATGTCTCTATTGAAGAGCATGACGAGTTGTTTGAAATGATAGATTCATCTCGGTATGATAATGTTTTGGACAAAGCTGTATTGTCTGACCTTAGGTTAGAGAATGAAAGCGATGTTGCTGATTTGCCACCACACATAGCACATGATATTATCAGAAATATTTATGAGGCTGAAAAGAATGTAAAAAAGATGCTGCCAACCAAAAGGGCAATTCCAATTATATATCGTTGGATTGCCGCAGCAAGCGTAATTGCATTTATTGGTTTGGCTTCTTTGTTTTTTCAATATTCAAACGATGGATCCAAAAAAAAATTTACAGCTATCATTCCAAAATATACCATTACCGTTGCTAATACTAAAAATGAACAACAATTAGTAGTGTTGAGCGATGGATCGAAAGTAACTTTAGCACCCAATAGTTCCATTCATTACAGCAGAATATTTGCAGGCGAAACTAGAGATGTCTACTTAGAAGGGGAAGCTTTTTTTCAGGTAACAAAGAATCCTGTGAAGCCTTTTATGGTGTATTATAATAACATCGTTACCAAGGTATTAGGAACGAGTTTCACTATCAACACCAATAAAACAACTGGAAATGTTGAAGTTGCTGTAAAAACAGGTAAAGTGCAAGTGTTTGAGAATGAGAAATTGTTGTCTATAACAGAAAGAACCAATAAGGCTTCTACAATACTTACCCCCAATCAGAAAGCGGTCTACAATCTTAATTTGCATTTGTTTGAAAATAGAATAGTAGAAAAGCCTGAAAGGATTTTGCCAAACGATACCGCAGTAGTGAACACAAAAGAAGTGTTAGTATTTGATCAGGAAAAGCTTAGAAGTATTTTTATAAAATTACAATCTTATTACGGGATTGATATAGTTGTAGAAAGTACCAATCTATACAACTGTTCTTTCTCTGGTGATATTTCTAATATTGATTTATTTTCTGTTTTAAAGTCAATATGTATTGCCACCAACTCTTCATTTGAAGTGAATGGTACTAAGATATTGATTAAAGGCAATGGTTGTGATTAGTAATTGTCCTATTGCATTTTGCAACATACTCAACCTGTAAATGATTACTTGTTAACTAATATTTATTAATATTTTTTCTTTCTAAATGCAACTTTAGGTTGCTAAATATTATTTGCCGTGAAAAAATTTCTTCCTTGTTTCAT
>CAISCV010000293.1 GCA_903883945.1 uncultured Chitinophagaceae bacterium
CATTCGTTAAATCAAACCTGAAGTCTGTAATCTGTGAAAGTGTTTCCATCAATCACTTAACTCAAACAAGGGAACCCTTATTTTATAGAAATAAAATCAAATGTAATAATCCAACTTCCCTTAACTAAACGACATTGGATTTTAATCCGTCTCATTTGCCCAGCAAATTAATAAATTATTAGTTTAAACGACCCCAAACCCTGTGAGCGTCATGTCGACGATAGGAGACATCTCCCCGATACAAGTCAAAGTTATTCTTATTGTAGGAAAAAACTGCTTCTACTATTTTGCTCCCCAAACGCAACTAGAATACCTGCCTGTCTTGAGAATATAAAGATTGTTAATGTTCATTTCTTACATTTGTAAGCAAAAAGTAAGGATGGACAATATATTTCTCTACAGCAAATTGGCAACACTTCCCGACAATATGAGGGTGGAAGTTGCAGACTTCATCGATTACTTACTGTCAAAAGCACAAAAAGAGGAGATTGTGAAGCCAATACCGACGCCTAAATTTGGAAGTGGGAAGGGATTATTCAAAATGAAAAACGATTTTGATGCCCCTTTAGATGATTTTAAGGAATATATGTAACCATGAAAAACCTACTTGATACACATACGCTAATTTGGTTTTTGAATGGGGAAGATGCACTTTCGGCAAAAGCTAGAAAAGCAATTGAAAAGAGGGGGGCAATCAATTTTGTAAGTATCGCTAGCCTGTGGGAGATGGCCATAAAAACAAGTTTGGGAAAACTAGAAATGAAAATCCAATTCAATAAAGTGGCAGAATTGATGAATGAAAATGGTTTTCAGATTTTGCCTATCACTTTTGCAGACACCTTAATTTTGTTATCTCTACCTTTCCATCATAAGGATCCTTTCGATAGGATAATTCTTTCCCAGGGAATCAATAATAAACTTAAAATTCTTAGTAAAGATCCTTTTTTTGATAGGTATGAGGTCGATTTACTTTGGTAGATTTCCTCCTGACAAGCTTCTATCATTTTTATGTATAACAAGAATTGACAACTTTTCTAAAGTTGTCAATTCTGAATATTTCTTTACCCACTTAGTTTTTTTTACAACTGGGTAACCTTAAGTTTGCAAAGAGAGCATTGGGGAAACTTAATCAATATTAGCCAGCAACAGTTTTGTGCTATGAATGAAACCTTTATAAATATCAGCAAGATAATAGAGCGGGATAGTAAAAACACCACCTATAAGTTCGCACTGTTACGGGGTACTATTGACACCATTCTAGATAACTCACCATTTATATTGCCGGTGGGGGATAGGGTGGAGATTCCTTTGGGATTGCTGGTAGAAAAATGGATTATCTATTATTATCCCATTCTCGATTCTAAGGTGAATATCCCTCAGAAATATGGCACCAATAATAATCTTGCTTTTCAAGAGGAGTTCAAGCCCGTCATTGATTTTTATAACCAGTTTGGAGGCTTGTCGGCTTTGTATAATGACCTACGTACCAAAGGAATCAGTCCATCGGTGCATAAAGAGTTCTTTGCATTGGTACGGAAGCTAAAGGATACCATTACTAAAATGCCGATGCGCTACATTGGTGGTTCGATTGCGGATAGTCACTATACTATTTTTAAGAAACATTCCAATGCCAACTTACGGCAAACGCCTTCACAAAATGCCCATTGGCTCATTAATAGTTGTGGCACTTTTACTATTCCTAAAGATTATTATGAAGCGTTTAAAGTGTTGGGAAGCTTTGTGAGTGGTACAGATAACATCTTGTTTAAATGGGCTGAGTTTTCTGTGAATGCCAGTAATGCCTTGATTGATACCCCAACGGCTATTCATCATATTTTGAAGAGTCCTATCACCGAAAGAGATGTTGCTGTTGCCAAGAGTCTGTATAAAACAATATTGGAAGAGAAAGGTAAAATAAATTGTGTTTGGACGGGTGAAACCATCAAGAACTATGATGTAGACCATCTTATTCCGTTTTCGGTATGGAAGAATAACGACCTGTGGAATCTGTTGCCTGCCAAACCGAGCATTAATAACAGTAAACGAGATAAAATACCTGCTACTGGATTGTTGTTGAAGCAAAAGCAACCCATTATTCATTATTGGGAAACTATCTGTAGCGCACAGCCGCAACGTTTTCTGCAGGAGATACAGATTACTTTGTTAGGAAACAAGGACAACAACAACTGGCAACATACCGCTTTTAGCCAGTTGCTGAATACATCTAAATATTTAATTGAAACAAGAGGATATACCGAATGGAGACCCTAACACAGGCTGATTGCCCCTTTTGCAATCCCGAGAAAGACAGAGAAATAGTACTGGAGACTGCTACGGTGTTTGCATTCTACGACAAGTTTCCCGTAAACAAAGGGCATGCCCTCATTATTCCCAAAAGGCATTGTGCTAACTATTTCGACTTGTCCCTTACTGAGCAAGCAGACTGCTGGCAATTACTAAACCAAGTAAAAGAAATAGTGCAAGAACGCTTTCACCCCGACGGTTTTAATGTGGGTATCAACATTAACGAAGCCGCTGGGCAAACAGTTCCTCATGTGCATATTCACCTGATACCTCGTTATTCTGGTGATGTTGCTGAACCAAGAGGAGGGGTGAGAGGCGTGATACCGGAAAGGAGGGAGTATTGAGAATATTTTACTTAAAATTAATTTTAAAAACAATCTTAGCGAAGCCACGCGTCAAAGACAGCGTGGTAGCAGCGAAGGTAACACGGACTAGCTAGGAGTGTCGTTGAGTAGCTGGGTTCTTTTTTGTTTCGCCATATATCGTCCAATTTAATTTAATGGTTGATAGTTTTTCGTACGCAACAATTTTTGATATTATCGACTTTCTATGACTACAGCCAAGTAAAAACACAGCTTGGTTATATAGATTTTCTTTACTGTAGTTGTAAATATTTTGAAGCATAGCGTTTTCACGGTTATCAACATCCTCGTAAAAAAAGAGGTGTGGATGAAGATATAAATCTTTGTACTTGTCAGACTCAATGATGTTTTTTTCAATGAGCATCCATTTCTCAACTAAGTCCATGCATTTATCGCCATGAGATAATCAAAACCTTCCCGTGCTACTAATGAGTTGTGCTCATTCTTTATTTTTCTGTATTCCGTGTCCCTCTCAAATTTTTTAAACATCGACTTTTCAAGCGAAGATCTATTTGGGTCGGCAATACTATCTACAGGAATATGTTCAAACTTATGGTTTTGTAAATACTTTTTGATAGACATTACTTCAACGGGAATATCAATACAATCACCATTGTATAAATAGTCAAATGATTCGATCGGTAGTTCCTCAAAAATCACATCTGGATTTATCGTTTCGATTATTTTATACAACTCGTCGGGATTGCATTTTCCTAATTCCCAATGATGGGTTACAATCAGAGTAATGTTGTACATATTTTTGCTATTGTAATTGTTCTTTTCCGCAAGTCCGAGTCAAATTCTCTAACATCTTCGCTGCTACAGCACGCGTTTCGTCTGGATTTGCTTCAATCAAATATAAATTATAAAACGAGGTCACCAAAATAATGACAGCTATTTTAGCGAAACCACACGCGAAACGCGTGCGGCAGCCCTTTCAGGTTTTAGCGATTGACGTGGACCCAGTGCTTTTTTAAATGGTCTATTGCCGCCTTATCAAAGCCTATGGGGTGGTTAATCAAAGTTTCAACTTCACTGGGCATCTGCTTAAAAAAAATCATGTGCCCTTCTATTAACTGTTTTGACGCTGATTCAGTAATAAAGCCATTTTTGCTGGCTCTGATGGTTTGCTGAAACGTATTTAAGGTATAGAACAACAGGTTAAGTCTTATAGTTGCATAATTGCTTATGTCTTTTTCAGTTTTGCTATTCAGTGCTTGCTGTATCTCTGGATTTGTAACCAGCATCTTATTCAAATCCTGCCATTGCGAATCTAAAGACCTTTGTACTTCAAACTGCAATTGGTTTCGGGCATTGCGGTTAAGGATGAGGGTTATTAAAATGGTAAACATAAATTGCATAATGCCCACCAGCATCATGACAACAAATGCATTGTCTTTTATTGTTTGGAAGATACTCATTATACCAGCAGTTTATAAAGTGAAGTAGTTAATTGTAAAGTTAGCTATTGTTATACACTTTCAAAACAGGTTCTCTTAATTGATTGGCTTTAGGGCTAAAAATAAATTCAAGCAGCTCGCTCAATTGTTCAATGTTTACCCAATTATTAGGGTTGGCATCGGGCATATTTATTCTGTTAGCGGGTGTATCTAATATAGATGGTACCACTACGGTTGAAACCAAGTTCATTTCTTTTGCGTCGGCATTTAAATATTCGGCAAACTTAAATAGCAGTGATTTGCTTAAACTATACGCAATCATCGATTTTCCTGCCTCAGCATCAATTGCAGGTCGGGCACCAATAAAAACCAACCTGCCATAATTATTTTCCTTAAAATGACTGTAGAGAGGTTGAGTAATGTTATAGGCTGTTTCAAAATTTAAATTAATCATTTTTGAAATATCCTGAAAGGTAGTATTTTCAATATTTCCCATAGCAAATCCCCCTACAAGCATTAATAATCCATCAATTTTTTGGTATTGGTTAATTATTTCTTTAACAAATAAGTTAGTAGCAGTACTATCGGTTAAATTAAGCACCCTCACGTCAAGATTTGAATGCTTAGGCATCGTTGATTTGTCTGCTTCATTAATTACTGTAGCAATGACTTTATATCCGCTTGTAAGAAATTTATTGGTCACCGTATTTCCTAAATTACCATTTGCTCCAGTTATAACGATTGTTTTCATTGTGCTAAATTTTAAATGAAATTAATATTGAATAAAGTGAATAAAAAAGCAGCAAAAGGAAATTGCAATAAATTCCAAATGCTGCTTTATTTTGTTTGTTCATTAATTAAAGAATGAAATAACTTTCTTCGATTACTTTACCATCTTTCCAAACTCTTCTGATTACTTCATGCCAAAGGATTTTAGAATTATCTTTCATGTCAAAGTCGAAAGTAAATTCGTTAAAACTTACATCTTCACCTACTCCAACATAATGCAAAGTAATACCATTTACTTTTGCAATTCCACCAAGGAAACCTTCCATCTTTTCAAGATGTTCTTTTTTGCTACCTAAAGTAACGCCAGTGTGATCGATAGTTTTTGACTCATCTGCAAAGAAGTTAGAAACTGCTGAAATCATATCGCCCTTTAAAGCGAATGCATTTAACTCTGAATTCAATTTTGAAATGTCCATAATTTTATGTTTATTTTTAAGACACAAAACTAGGACTGCACTTATGGGTGGTCGCTACAGAATTAACGCCAATTAGTGGACTTTTTTCAAATCATTTAAAAACTGGGTAGGGGTTTTACCTGAATGCTTTTTAAAGAAGGCTGAAAAATGATTGGGTTCTTTAAAACCCAAATTAAAAGCAATAGTATTTACTGGCATTTTTTGCTGTAATAACATTTTTGATTCGCAAAATAATTTTTCTGATATTAGATGCGTAAACGTTGTGTCTAATTTATTTGATATCTTTTTTGAGAGCGTCTTTATTGTAATGCCCATCTTTTCAGCATAAAAGTCTGCGAAATGTTCTTCTTTGTAACTAGTATCAATAAGAAAAAGTAATCCTTTTATAAATGCATCTCTTTCATCAAATTCAAAATTTTCCCTGAACTCCATGGGGGTTACACTAGTTAAGTTCTTAAAGAACCTATTAAAATAACTAGGGTCATTAAATCCTGTTGAATACGCAATTTCTTTTGTTGAAAGATCGGTGAAAGCTAACTTTCGCTTTGTTTCTAAAAGTACTTTATTGGCTGTTAAGTTATGATAAGTAAGTTTTAATTTTTCTTTAAAAAGATTATCAATATAGTAAGGCTTTTCATCTACCTCCCTTGAAATTGCAGCTAATGAAACTGGTTCTAAATAGGTTTTATCAATAATCATTTTCACTTCAAACAGTAGATTGTTATCTTTTAATGAAGTTTTAAAAGGATTAAGTTGAAGCCAGCTACTAACGGCTTCATTTAATAAAGAAGCATAGTTATTGCCAATATTTGTTCCCAGTAAAAAGTTGTTTGGAAGTTCTTCGGGTTTCTTTATATCTATATAACCAAGGCTTATCAAGTGTTCAAAAAGGAATCTCGAATTTTTTAACCTTAATACATATTCTTCTTCAAATTCAATTTGGAGTAAGCTATAGCTACCCGTTAATAATCGAAAATATTGACCTGGGGATAAAAATATTGATTGACTTTCCTTGAAATTGTAATTTGTAAAATCTACTTGGAAGATGCCTGAACCAGATTCTATCATTAACATTGTATGTTTTTTAAAAACATACAGCTTGTTTATAATTGGTGTGAACCTAATTGACATTGTCAAGTTTGTATTTTGTTAGTTTGGGTATATTTTTAAATAACTGATTTGCAAAGTAAATGATTTGTATTAGATTATTCACATATTGGCACATGAAACCCAGGGCAAACGCATCTAAATAATTTTGAAAGACGCTAAAATGAAACAATAAACCGTTTATATATTAAAAACAACATGAGCGGAGTTATTTCATTTTTTGAAGGGTTGACAGACCCAAGGGTAGACCGTACCAAGTATCA
>CAISCV010000294.1 GCA_903883945.1 uncultured Chitinophagaceae bacterium
CACCACTAACAACTAAAAAAGATGCCCTACTTACTCTATTCTGATGGCAATGGAAATATATTCGAAGACACTTCTTTGTATGCAGTCGGCCGTGCAGGATGGGATGCCTATCCTGTAGAAACGGAGGACTGGATTGAGCTACCTGTTGGTGGCAACCTCTATGAATTGCCTGGCAGAAGAGGTATTGGAATAGATGTAGAAACCGGCGACATGCGCCTTTGCGAATTGGGATGGGCAGTGGCAGCTTTTATACCTCCTGCTCATACCGGTTTGTTTATGTCGGCTTATGAAACCCTGCCCGATGCCCCTACCCTTCCCTTATTTTGTTATACCGCTGCCGGATGGTTGGATGATAAGTTTTATGTGACTGCCGTACGGGTAGAATCCGACATCCGACAAGAGGCAGAAGGCTACGATGATGCAAAAATAGAAGCAGGCACCCACCATTTGTTGGCTGCCTATCCTCACAACAGACTGGTGCAACACCTCATGGAAAATTGTTGCCAGACCTATACTTGCCCCGCTGCAAGAAATTTATCTTTAGGCAGATGGGAATGCCCTGTACCAACTTCACCCGCTTGCAATGCCAATTGTATTGGCTGTATTTCTTTTCAGCCCGAGGAAGAAACCATTGTTGCAACGCAAGACAGGCTTACGTTTAAACCCACACCCGAAGAAATTGTTGAGTTTACAGTACCCCATCTGATGAATGCCCCCTACCCTATCATCAGCTTTGGGCAGGGTTGTGAAGGAGAACCGTTGCTGATGTGGGAAACTATCCGGGAATCTATCAAAGAAATAAGAAAGCATACGCCCAATGGCAGTATCAATATCAACACAAACGGGTCTAAACCCGATGCCGTAAAAGCTTTGTGCGAAGTAGGGCTTAATAGTATACGCGTAAGCACCAACTCAGCCCGAAAACACATTTACACCCCCTATTATCGTCCCAACAACTACCAGTTCGAAGACATCGTAGAAAGTCTTAAAATAGTACGCAGTTATGGTGGATGGGCAAGCATTAACTATTTTGTTTTCCCGGGCATGACGGATAGTGTAGAAGAATACGAAGCGTTGCGTTGGTTGATAAAAGAGACAGATTTAAGTATGATTCAATGGCGCAATTTCAACATCGACCCCGATTGGTATATGCGCTTAATAGATGCACAAGACACTGGTGAAATAATGGGTGTAAAGCAATTGCAAGCATTGATAAAAGAAGAGTTTCCGCAAGTGAAATATGGTTACTTCAATCCACCGATAGAACGTATTAAAGGAAACTTCGAGCAAGATTTTGCGCATTATTAAGCAACTATTTAAACGTATCCTATTACACCTGTTTTGGATACTATAGATTATTTTAATACGCTTACAATAGCAATTCTTTGTTATACCCCATTACAATGGAATGTAGATTACCAGATGCTTTTAAAGTAAAATAAACGACCTCGGTACATGACGAGGTGTGTTTTCAGAGATAAAACATACCTAGTATTGGCAATAAGTGCGTTTTGAGCGGAAAATGGGGCGTTGTAAATATAGAATGAGCAAATAAGTGGAATGAATCTAGTTGAGGATAGACAATTGTAGCTGTATTGAAGCTACAAAAGTTAAACAGCTATGTGGTACAATAATACGAAATGTACGTACCTATAAAAAAATAGTTTTGGTTTATTCCCTATATTTGCTAGCGAGCGCAAGCAAGGCGTATGTTTTAAGGTTTAGGGTTTAATAGAAACATGCGGCAATGCACAAGTAGGATACCAATCTACCACTCTCATAAGTGCAAATTCAACGTAGTCAGGACAATATTTTTAGATAGCATTTTAAAAAACTATTGCGGCGGACTTATCTTATTAAGACTTTACTGCCTTGTAAAACAATCAAATTCAGCTTTAATTACCCCAAAAAATCCTCCTTCGGTTTGTCCCGATTTCTTTGCGGGACATACGGATTTCTTTGCGGGACATACGAATTTCCTTGCGGGACATACGGATTTCCTTGCGGGACATACGGATTTCCTTGTGGGACATACGAATTTTCCTGCGGGACATACGGCAGACAATTTCGGACATCCCAAAATCTTTAAAGTAAAGGGGCTTTTTCCTTTTTTCAGCCAGAAACTTCTTTTCGAAAAAGTGTTGCACCTGATTCTAAACTAATACAGACGGAACATCTTTGAGCTTTGTAACAAACCTTCGGCTTTGATTCTTTGATTAAGCTGCGTGGACGAACTACAATATAACAAAAGGCAGACGTAACATCTTGGGGCATTGTAAATTACACTAAACATTTGTACCTTGAATGGGCAACGTAGAAGTTTAGTACCATTTGGCATCCTACAACATCTAGGTTTTCGTTGCGCCCGGAGGGCATGCATTGAAAAACCTGTTGAACGAAACCGGCGAGTTGAAGCATATTTACTATTATGGAGATATTGTTCGCCCTACTATAGGGTTTTAAAGCAGTTTTTGAGTCTGCTTTCTGCCTACGCTGGTGTTACGAATTCCACACCTCGTCGTTGTTGGGTGTTCTACACCAACATCAATAAACGACAGAGTCTTATCTTTACGCCCAAGCATCACTATGGTGTTACAGGAAATACTAAATTTGTCTTTTTGGGGGAAAGGAGAGACTGCCTCTTGAAAGATGTTGATTAAGAACACCCTTCTCAGAAGCTAGGAGCTCCAACAAGTACGAGAAAACACATAAATTAATAAAATGAAACATTTAACGATAGCAATTTTAGTTTTCCTGACTATTCAAACTTGTATTGGACAAACAGAAAAAAAACAAGATTATAGTGCGCTTTTTAAAACAGCAGACTCTATAAACAAGCTAGGTAAGGTTTTTACAATTGATAATACGCTTACCGGTAAGTTAAGCAAACTCGATAAGCTACTTCCCTCGGAGTACTTTACAGAATCTATACATTTATTCGAGGCTGATAAATTTGAGGACGCTTCAGTAGTGTATTACATTGGATTTTTAAGACACAAATATTGCTGTAATGCCGACCCTAGCTACGCACCTAATTATGACTGGTCGGTTGCAGAATCTATGCAGGCTACTTATGGAAAAAAAATTATTTTATTTCTAAAGACCAACATAGACAGATATATTTCAGTTATAAACACAGCTACTGACTATTGTCAAAAAAATGATTATTTATTCTTCTCAAAGCAAAAAAGCATAGAAAAGTATAATAATTCAATTGATGCCTTAATAAATTTAAAATGCGACTATTCAAAAAATAAGGACGCTTACATTAAGCAATGGGCCACAGAAAGGACATCTCTGTTATTGGAAAGCAAATAGCTAAATATTTTCACCTGGGGTTTCTACATACCCACTTCACCCATGCGTATGTATACCAACACCAAATCATATTGAACTTTAGGATACTTCTTGCGAATGTTTTTACAGACAATCCAACTAAAACATTTACAGAAACTCGAATTATTAGCAGAATCCTCTCACAAAGTAGTTTGATATATTTTACTCCCACCATACACTTTATGACAATTCTATGACAAAACTGATGAGAGTCATCTTTCATGGTGACCCTTGTTAATCAATTCACTTCATCATGCTTTGAATATTTGTTTAGTTAATAAATTATTTAATTAAACAAATTGTAAAGTATGAAAAGTTATTCCCTTTTGTATGTCTTTTTAGTTGTTACGGTTTTCTTGGCCTACTGTACCAAGAGTGATCAAGTTGTAAGCAGCCCCACAGGTAGTTTAAGCACATTGAATGCTTACAAAACAGCTACAGCACCAGTTATTGATGGTAATGTAGATGCTATCTGGACGAATGCCACAGCATTGTCTGTTACACCTACTGTACCAAACCCAGGTAATGGATTGTTTATGGGCTATTGTGGAGAACAATATCCTGCAACTATTCAATCTATGTATGATGCAAACAATGTCTATTTCTTGGTTAAATGGGATGATTCTACTAGTGCCACCCCCATTCAACCATGGGTATTCGATGCAGTAGCACATACCTGGTCTCAAAGAGCAAACGCAAGAACCTTTGATGTAAACGGCAATTTAACTAAGTTATCAATGGGATTAGACCAATTGGCTTTTCAATGGGATATAAACAATTCTACCCAAAACTTTGCTACCCAAACCTGTTATGCATCTTGCCATTTGTTTACGCCGTATAGAAACTATGCAGGTGTTTTTCAAGCAAATGCAAGTGGAAATCACTACACAAATGGCTCCAACGAAAAAGTAGATTTATGGTGGGCTAAATTAAACAGAGATGTATTGGCAGGTCAGATGGATGACTGGTATATTGATGATGGAGGTGGACAAAGCTACTATGACACTTTAGGTGGAAACGCAAATGGTCGCCATGCAAATGGTCAGATCAAACCAACCCCATTCTCTACAACCTATATTTTACCTTCTACCAAAAAGGCACCTGCTTCTAACTATAGCGGACCTTATTCAAATTCACAAACACTTGCTTATACCCTAGCATCTGGTAAATCAGTTAGTGTAAAAGTGCCGCTGTATGTAGAATCTGGCACAACCAAACCATACTATCCAGCTTCAGATATTACGGGTGGTACTGCAATAAAAGTTACTGCTGTAGATTCTATGGGTGTACTTACATTGGCTAATGGACAAACAATAGACCCCAATGCTGATGCAGCGTCTTATGCAGACGATCCAGGAGTTGGAAGGAATGTTGGTTCAAAATGTTTCCCTTCCTTCATCTTACAACCATTTATAAACGAAAGGGCTAATATTAAAGCGTCAGCTGTTTATACAGGTTCAGGATGGGTGGTAGAAATTCAACGTCCTTTAAAAACCGGTGATGTATTAAAACAAGATGTAGACTTTACAGATTTAACTGACAGAGCATTTGGAATCGCAATATGGAATACCTCAAACTATCAACATGGTATTCAACCCAACCTGCTTTTACATTTTCAACAATAGATACACAGTCTTTTTCACCAATAAATTATTATTTTATGTTCAAGAAAAAGATAACCATATTATCGGGAATTATAGCAATAATCCTGATAGTGATATCTGGTTGTTATAAAACAACAACCTATGTTAAAAATGCTGGCAGCGACATCACCGAGACAATGAGCTTTGCAAAAGACATTAACCCCATTCTCACAAGTAGTTGTGCATTAAGTGGATGCCATGCTGCAGGTGGTCATGCGCCAAATTTGACTGCTGCAAATGCATATACTTCCTTAACAGGTGGCGGATATGTAAAAGCAAATGATCCAGACAATAGCGTAGTAATGTTATGGCTTACGGGCAAAAAGAATCCTGTAATGCCATTAGGTTCTGGTCCTAATTCTGATATTAATGCAAAGATTTATGCTTGGATAAATCAAGGTGCACAAAACAATTAAATTAATTAAAAATGAAAAGAGTTAAATGTCAACTACCTACGGTTCGTATAATACTGACCGTACTCTTATTCCTTTGTTTTTCGATGGATACTAGTTTGTTGAAAGCACAGGATTCTACAGCAACTGCTCCGGTAGAAAAGAAGAAGTTGTATACAAAGAATACTTTTAATGGCAATCTGCTGATTGATAACCAATCTGTAATGGTACCTATTAAAGGAACGTTTGAATTTTATATTCAACACAGGTTTGGTGTTATTTCTAATGGCTTCACGGATTTCTTTGGAATCTATTCGGGCGCCAATATGCGTTTATCCGCTAGTTATGTACCCATTAAGAATCTGCAAATTGGTTTTGGTTCTACTAATGACAGGATGCAAGTTGACGGTAATATAAAGTACGCACTATTAAGACAAACAAAGGATTGGAAAATGCCTGTAAGTGTAACATTTTATGGTAATGCAGCAATGGACACCCGGGCAAAGAACAGCTCATTGCCTATTGTCACTACATCAGACAGATTTAGCTATTTCAGCCAACTGATTGTTGCTAGCAAGGTTTGTGATTACTTTTCTATTCAGGTAGCACCAAGTATTTCATACTATAACAATGTGCCTGCCTATACAGATGATAAAGGATTGATTCAACCAACATTAAAAAATCAGCACGTTGCCTTGAGTGTTGCAGGTAAACTTAAGCTATCAGAAGGGATGTCGTTATTGCTTAATTATGATCAACCATTAACACAGCATCCAATGAATAATCCCCATCCAAATCTAAGTGCAGCATTGGATATGAATACAAGTGGACATGATTTTCAAATAACATTTGGTAATTATGGTTACCTGCTTCAACAAGATAACAATATATTGAATCAGAATGATTTCACTCAAAGTCAGTATTGCATCGGATTTAATATATCCAGACTTTGGAACTTCTAAAATAATTAAGGTTATAGTTGTTACTGGAAACCAGTAACAACTATAAGTTTTTTCTCATCTCAAATAAACATTCATTATGAAAAGAAGAATTCTTCAAATTGGTGCAGTATTAACTGTAGCATTGGTTTGTGCAAGCTTTACACTTTTACAAACAAAGCCTTGGGTAGTACCTGAAAAGGCAGCCAAAACAGCAAATGCTGTAAAAACAAGTGCCGCTTCTGTATCGGAAGGAAAGGCATTGTGGTCTCAACATTGTTCTTCCTGTCATGGAAAAAACGGATTGGGTGATGGTAGCAAAGCTGCTCAGTTAAAAACGACTCCACCCGATTTTACTAAGGCATCTTTTCAATCTCAAACCGATGGCTCTTTATTTTATAAAGTATCTGAAGGAAGGGACGATATGCCAAATTTTAAAAAGAAATTGCCAGAAGCAGATGATATCTGGAATCTGGTTAACTTCATGAGAACACTTAAGAAATAGTTGTTTCAGTCATGGTTGTTTATTAAAAACCGCCCTATTCTTATGGAGGTTTCAAGTTGCTGAAATACAATACTGGTTGTCTAGGTGTAGGCAGCCAGTATTCAGCAACAACTATTTTTTAAAACAATTATATAACTGCGTTACAACAATTAATCATTACAACAATAATTAACACCTTCTATCATGGACAATCTACCAGTTGAAACAACAAGAAAAATCAGACGGAAAATACTATTAGGTACTGTTGGCGTATTAGCGTTGTTTCCTTTCTTGAAATTCATTTCCTTAAGCAAGGAAAAGAAAGCAATAAGCTGTGCACCAGACAAACCAGAGACCATGAAACTTCTTACACAAGATGGTAGATTAGTTGAAGTGGAAATATCCAAAACCAGCACTACTAAGGAACAATTATCTAACAAGCAACTGATGGGTTGGGTAAAAAGATAACAAATAAATCAACTTTAATGGAAACAACAGATAATTCAAGACGAGCGTTTATTGCCACAAGTCTACTTGCAGGTTTGGCTTTAGCGGGTTGTTCTACAAAAAAGAATCCCTTCGAACCCGATACGCTTGATGAGGTGAAACCTTCGGGTGAAATGGTAAAACTTCTATCTGTAGATGGTAAAGTAATAGAGGTTGACAAGGCATTTTTAAAGCCCGTACCCGATTTGCCTGCTATCCCTAACGATGTTGCCAGAAAAGGAATAGCCGGAAAGAAATTCGTAATGGTCATAGACCTTTCAAGGTGTAAAAGCTTAAAGAAGTGTCAGGCTGCCTGTAACCACATGCACCACATACATCCGGGTCAGAACTGGATAAAGGTCTACCCCATGCAGGATGCCGAACATACTGCACCTTATTGGGAGCCTACTACTTGTATGCATTGCGACGAGCCTCCTTGTGTGAAGGTTTGCCCGGTTGATGCCACCTTCAAAAGGCAAGATGGCATTGTATTGATAGATAGTGACAGATGTATCGGTTGTAGGTTTTGCATGGCTGCTTGTCCTTACTCTAGCCGTGTATTTAACTGGGAAGATCCTGGTGTGCCAGAAGATATTGCCAAACAATCTTATTCGTGCGAAACCAGTGTCCCTCAAAAAAAGGGAACTGTGGGCAAATGCGACTTCTGCCCAGATATGGCGCGTAAAGGAGAACTCCCACATTGTGTTTCTGCTTGCCCTAACGGTGTATTTGCCTTTGGTGATATGCTGGAAGATACCGTAACAAATGGATCTGAGACTTTCCGTTTCAGCGACTTGATAAGGGATAAGGCAGGATATCGGTTGATGGAAGACCTTGGCACTAAGCCTAGTGTTTACTATCTACCACCAGTTAATAGAAACTTCCCTTTTGAAAATCATGAAGAAAAGGAAGAAGGAAAACATAGCTAACCTTTAAATAAATAATTGTGAAAGACAGTGCAATTCAAAAAATAACAGAAGACTTGTTGCCACAGAAGTTTGGCAAACAGGGAAAAATATGGGTAGCGTTTTTGTTGGTACTCTGTTTGGTTGGGTTCATTGCTTATTGTCGCCAGCTATCAAAAGGCTTGGTTGTGACCGCAATGCGGGATTATGTTTCTTGGGGCATCTACATCTCAAACTTTGTATTCTTTGTAGCTATTAGCCTTGTGGGCTCATTAATTACCGCCGTACTAAGATTGACCAACGCTGAATGGAGTACCCCTCTTACTAGGATTGCTGAAATCATTGCGGTTTCAGCCATCACTTTTGCTTCGCTGATTATTATTGTAGATATGGGTCGCCCAGACAGGTTTTATAACTTGTTTATCCATGGCAGGCTTCAATCGCCTATTATTTGGGATGTGATAGTTATAACTACTTATTTCTTTATCAGCCTATTATTGCTTTATTTTCCTTTACTACCCGATTTGCAAATCCTGCTTCGGTATAAGGATAAAACAAGCAAGGGATTATATAAAATGTATTCCTTACTTGGTTCCTTTTGGAAGAATACCCCCGAGCAGGTTAAGATAAATAGCCGTGCCGTAAATATCTTATCTATCACTATTATTCCCGTAGCGTTCTCTATTCACACGGTTACTTCTTGGTTATTTGCTACTACTTATCGCCCTGGGTGGGATAGTACAAACTTTGGTGCTTACTTTATTTCTGGAGCATTCTTGGTAGGTGCGGGTGCTGTAATAGTGGCTATGTATGTTTTCAGAACCCACTACGACCTAGAGAAATATATTACTGATAGTCATTTTGACAAAATGGGTAAGATTCTAGTATTGCTTGCTTTACTTTATCTATACTTTAATGTGAACGAATTTCTAGTTCCCGCCTTCAAGATGAAAAAATCGGAAGAAGACCATTTGATGGGGTTGTTTACAGGCGAATTTGCTGCTGTATTCTGGTTTGCTATATGTACGGCAATGATTATTCCTATACTAATTTTAGTCAATAAGAAAGGAAGACGTCCGCTACCTGCATTCATCGCGGGATTATTAGTGGTGGTTGGTTCATGGTTTAAGCGTTACCTGATTGTAACACCCACTTTGTTGCATCCTTTCCTACCTATGCACGACGTTCCAGAAAGCTACAAACACTACTTTCCATCTTGGGAAGAGTGGGCAATAGCCATTGGTTCTTTGGCGGGCGCAATGCTTATTGTTACCATTTTTGCCAGGATATTCCCTATCATCCCTATTCACGAAACAATCACAGAAACGGAACAACATGAAAAAGAATAGTTACAAATCGATACTCGTAGCTGTCCTATTGGGTATGATAGCTACTGTTGCATTAGCCCAAGATGGAGATAAAAAAGACTTGATGTTGAGTGCCAGTTATTTTAACAATAACAACCAGACCCAGTATCTGGTAGCACATACTAAATGCAAAATAGATGGCAAGTTTTTACCAATTCCTGGCATTGATGTAAGTTTTTATATAACAAACGATTCTTCCGAATCGCATTTATTGGGTAAAGCCATAACCAACGAAAAAGGCGAAGCTCCTTTAATGATACCCGCAGCTGCTAAAAATGAATGGGTAAAATCGGCTAAGCAAACCTTTGTTGTTGTTTCTACAGCTACCAAAGTGTTTGATCAGACAAAAGCGTCTACAGATGTACTGAAAGCGAAACTAAAGATGGACACAACTTCCGACAGAAAAATAAATGTTACTGTTCTAGAATTAAAAGATACAACCTGGACACCCGTAAAAGGAGTAGAACTAAAAGTGGCTATCAAAAGAATGGGAGGAGATTTGAATGTGAGTGAGACGCAGACTTATACAACAGATTCTACAGGAGCAATTTCAGCAGACTTTAAACGGGATTCATTACCCGGTATAAATGGCAATTTAAATTTGATTGCTAAGGTAGAAGACAATGACACCTATGGAAACCTTACGGTGGAAAGGCAAGTGCCCTGGGGGAATAAACTTGAATACATTTCTAGATTTGACCGAAGAACACTATTTGCTAGACGAGGACACTCGCCTATTTGGTTAGAACTTTTAGCATATTCCATCATAGTAGTAGTTTGGCTTATATTAGTTTATCTACTTGGTCAACTAAGAAAGATAAAAAGATTAGGCATGGAATAACTCCTTTTACCACAGAGAAATTTATCGAGCAGTTGCCATCTATTGATAGCAGCTGCTCTTTTATATTATTTTCAATCTGAATCACAAATGAGTTTGAAGTAACCCTACTATCTTTTCATGATCTTTTTGTAGTTCCGCAATAAATTCCGCTGTTTCTGAATCGTGGCACTCTTCAGAAAAATGATGGATATATGTCTTTAGGTTTTCAATTAATATTTCATGATCAGATAATAATTCCTTTAATAATTCTCTACAGTCCTTTTTATTATTTTCGACGTTTTTAATGTGTGCAATTTGTAGAAAGGAGGGAGAAGCGGCAGGAACATAATGGCCAAAAAGACCTAATCGTTTTGCTATCCTAACAATAAAGTTATCTAGACGCTCAAATTGCGTTTCGAAGGTCTTATGAACTGTATAATAATCGGAACCTTCTATATGCCATTGTGCATATCTGGTTTTATTACAAAGTACATATTCATCAGCCAAGATCTTAGCTAATTCTACCGAAATCTCTTTGTGTATATCAACAGTTGAAAGCGTATTGTTTTTCATACCATATTTTTTTGACTCAAGCAATATTTTAAATATTCTTTACTCCATGATTTTTTAATATAACTAGTTGTAACGGCTTTAAATAAAGTCTTATATAAGACTTACTGATATTGTCAAACAAACTCCGAAATACTTGTATATAAGAGCTCGTATCATATCCATAAATTACCTCTAGAAAATTGCTGTCGTTTATATGAGGATGATTTAGCAGAATGAAATTTTCATAGGCATCGGACAATGAGCTATTATACACTACTACAATTTCTTTTTTTGGTGTTGCTATTGAATAAGAAAGTATATTACTATAAATCTGTTCAACTGCTAAATCTGATTTATATTTTGAAATATTATTGCTAAAGATTAGTCCTTCTCTAACCATGTCATCATAACCTTGCAATCTTATTAACAATTCTGTTGCTTGAATAGGTAATTCAGCGCTACTAATCCTATTCAAAAACGCTGTATTTGCTTTATAGACGGGCATATTGTGTAATCCGAAGAACCGGAAGGCCATACCAGCAATACGTTGTTCGTTTTTTAATTGACTTACAGAATCGACCACTAAAGGGGTTTCCTCTTTTTGGATAATAGTGAACTTTTGATATCTTTTGTTTTCAAAATCCTTCATTAAGGCTGGAGACATGGTTGCAAAACCGATAGAAGAAGATGGAAGCATAGCTAATTTTTTTTATTTGATTAATTGTTTAAATTAAGTTTTCAGGCTGTAAAGGTGGTGGGGTGGTGGGGCTTAATTGTTATACAATAATTTCAATAATTTGTATAATTCCACGATATGAAATTTAATTGTCAAGATATGCTTTGGTAGAAAAGGGAAAGAATCTTGCTATCATCTTAATTAGTTTGCGTTTTAAAAGACTTTTTGGCAATAAGAAGATTGATATCATTACACGTAATAATAGAAAAATTAAAGTGTTGAACTAGTTGGTGAATAAATGACTAATAAGAAATGCCCCCACTCCATTAGTTTTGCTACGATGCAAAAAATATTGATTATTCAAACTGCTTTCATTGGCGATGTTGTTCTGGCAACTGGCCTACTTGAAAAACTACATCAATATTATCCAAAGGCTAAGATAGATTTTCTGGTTCGTCGAGGGAATGAGTCTTTATTTAATAACCATCCTTTTTTGAATGAGGTATTAATCTGGCATAAGAAAGAAAGTAAGTACAAAAACCTTATAAAATTATTGATTACCATAAGAAAAAACAAATACGATTTTGTTATCAACCTACAACGGTATGCGGCAACAGGTTTCTTAACTGCCTTCTCAGGCGCAAAAACAACGATTGGTTTCGATAAAAATCCTTTTAGCAGTTTGTTTTCTCAAAAAATAAAACACACTTTTAGAACAAATGATGGTAAGATATTGCATGAGATTGAACGCAACCATTTACTAATAAAAGCTATTACGGATGCCCAACCGGCGAAGCCGAAGCTGCATCCTAATGAAATGGATTTTGCATTTGTAGCTCCCTATCAAACGAGTCCCTATATCTGTATTGCACCTGCTTCGGTATGGTTTACTAAACAGTTTCCTTACGAAAAGTGGGTGAGCTTTATTGCACAAGTACCTAACACCTACAATATATATCTTATTGGGGGTAGTACTGATGTAGTACTTTGTAATAAAATAGTAGAAACCAAAGCGCACCCAAAAGTAACAAGTATGGCAGGCAAACTTAATTTTTTACAATCTGCGGCATTACAAAAAGGGGCAACTATGAATTATGTTAACGATTCGGCACCTATGCACTTTGCCTCTAGTGTAAATGCGCCTGTTGCTGCTGTTTATTGCTCTACAATTGTTGACTTTGGTTATGGTCCTTTGAGTGATAACAGCCATGTAGTTGAAACTAAAGAAGCATTACCTTGCCGCCCTTGTGGCTTGCATGGAAAAAAAGCTTGTCCCTTAGGACACTTCAACTGTGCCAACAAAATAACAAATGAACAACTATTAAAGGAATTATGAAATATGAAATAAGAAATAGGAGTTGTTTAAACTTGGCATTATATTTTAAACTTTAACTGTCAAAATAAATTGCTCCCATTTCATTTTTCATACTTCATATTTCATATTTCATGATATGGATATAAATTGTACAGATAGAGAACTTTTCTTATTAAAGAAAATAGCTAGTGCCGCACAGGATCTGGGGGTAGAGGCTTACTTGATAGGTGGTTTTGTACGAGATAAAATTATTGAACGTCCCACAAAAGATGCCGATATCGTTTGCTTGGGTGATGGTATAGAACTCGCACACAAAGTAGCCGAACGTTTTAACCCAAAGCCAATAGTAGCCTTTTTCAAAACCTTTGGCACTGCACAGATAAAATTAGACGATGGGTTTGAAATAGAATTTGTTGGCGCAAGAAAAGAAAGTTATGACTTTGGTAGCCGGAAGCCCGTTGTAGCACCTGGCACACTTGAGGATGACCAGAACAGAAGAGACTTTACTATTAATGCACTCGCAATTAGCCTGAATAAAAATGATTTCGGGAAACTGGTAGACCCATTTAACGGTGTAAAAGACATTGAACGAGGGGTTATAGAAACGCCACTTGCCCCTTTACAAACTTTTAGTGACGATCCCTTGCGAATGATGCGTGCCATCAGGTTTGCTACCCAATTAAACTTTACCATTGCTCCTATTACTTTTCAGGCGATCATTGATAATGCGGCAAGGATAAAAATAGTTTCTCAAGAACGGATTACCGATGAACTGAATAAGATATTATTGGCAAAGAAGCCAAGTATCGGGCTAGATTTATTAAGCAAAAGCGGTTTGATGCAAATTATATTCCCACAGATGATGGCTTTGCATGGTGCCGAATATGTGGATGGTCTCGGCCATAAAGACAACTTCTATCATACACTTCAGGTAATAGACAATATATCGGAAAACACAACTGATTTATGGCTTAGATGGGCTGCTGTATTGCATGATATTGCCAAACCACTTACTAAACGCTTCGAGGTAGGTCATGGCTTTACATTCCATGGACACGAAGTTGTGGGGGCAAGGATGGTTCCTAAAATATTTACCAAGCTAAAACTCCCTCTAAATGAAAAGATGCGACTGGTTCAAAAACTGGTAGCCCTTCATTTAAGACCTATTAGTCTTACCAAAGAAAATATTACTGATAGTGCTATCAGGCGTTTACTTTTTGATGCGGGTGAAGACATTGATGCGCTGATGATGCTCTGCAATGCCGACATTACCAGTAAGAATAAACAGAAAGTAAAGCGTTTTGTCCAGAATTTCGAATTGGTAAAAGAACGATTGAAAGCGGTGGAAGAAAAAGATCATATTCGAAACTGGCAGCCGCCTATTACGGGAGAAATAATTATGCAAACATTTAACCTTTTGCCTAGTAAACCGGTTGGCATTATAAAAGATGCTATTCGCAATGCCATATTAGATGGCATAATTCCAAACAATTATGAGGAGGCTTTTCAATTTATGTTGATACAAGCAGCCGAATTGAATTTAAAACCCATTTAATCCCTACTTTAGCGGATTGGAAAAGAAATATGAATTATGAGTTATGAATTATGAGTGGCGGAAAACCACATCATCTATTGAATTCTCGTTATAACATTTCATATTTCATATCTCATATTTCACAACTTACTTACATGGCTATTTTAAAGTTTAGGGTTTATTTCGAGGAAGACGATTCGGTATACAGAGACATTGCAATTAAACATACGCAAACATTTAAGGATCTGCATCTGGCAATTTTAACTGCTTACGAATTTGATAATAAGCACAAAGCTACTTTCTATCGCAGTAACGATTCATGGTTGCGTGGGCGAGAAATTAGCCTGGCACAATATGACAAACAATATGCAGCTCCTCCCCTTTTGATGGATGCAACGACTATTGCTAGTGAAATAAAAGACACCAATCAACGTTTTATTTATGTCTATGATTTTGCAAAGAACTGGGTGTTTCAGGTTGCTTTAATCAGTGTTTCTAAAGAAGAAAGTGCCCGAATAACCTATCCAACCCTCACCCGTAAAGAAGGTATTGGACCACCCCAATATGGCACTAAGAGTTTATTGGGTGAGAAATTTGCCGACATAGAAGAAAAGTATGACTTAAAAGAGGTGAATGATGGTTTTGGAGAAGAAAATGATGATGACGCTGCCGAAGACAATGAAGAACAAGTGGAAGACAACAACGAGGAGTTTTTGGATTAATGCAATAAGTGTCTTTAGGTTAAGGATGGTGTAACTAGTATCATTTAAAAAGCCTGCTTCGAAGTAAATACTTTGAAGCAGGCTTTTTTTATTGTTGATGATAGACTATTAATTTTTTTGAAATCATCCAACTTCCCGTTAAAAATTAATTACATTGTAATCTAAATAGTTTTAAACTTTTCATTACTGTTATTGACTATTGCATACCTATTGTTCAACTTGCTTCTTGCGCTTCCAATTGAGAACTGCCAATCAATTTTTATCTGCTGCTTATTTCTTTGTTCCACTA
>CAISCV010000295.1 GCA_903883945.1 uncultured Chitinophagaceae bacterium
ACAAAAAAGGTTGGAAGACCGTAAGAAAGACCCTCTTAAACAATGGAAAATAAGCGCTATTGATAAAGATGCACAAAAATATTGGAAAGACTATTCAGAAGCAAGGGATGAAATGTTGCTGAAAACAAATTTTGAGTACGCACCCTGGTACATAGTGAATGCGGAGGAAAAGGAAACTGCGCATATGGCAGTGATGGGGCATTTATTGAGCCATTTAACATATAAAGAAAAGGATAAAGCGATGCTAAAACACAATGCAGCGTTGGTTTATCCTGCTACACCTGAGAATGTTAAAACACGTTTGTATTAATGAGCACCCATTAGCACTTGATTTGCTAAAATTAGTTTTGTTTGTTGACAGTTAAAATAAAATAGGTGTACATTTGGAACAATAAAATAAAAAATGGAAACAGTACTCTTAAAAATAAACGATGAAAAGGCCTATAAGTTGCTGGAAGGACTGGAAGACCTACAAGTAATTACGGTATTGAAAAAGAATACAGAATCAAAACAGAAGCTTTCTGAAAAATATGGAGGTAAATTGCCTTGCAATGTAGCAGATGAACTTAATAATTATATAAACAAAAGCCGAGAAGAATGGAACAACAGCAGTATTTAATAGACACCAATGCTGTTGTAGATTACATAGGAAATAAACTTCCTGCAGAGGGTATGGAATTTATGAATAAATTAATAGACAATATTCCGTTTGTTTCAGTAGTAACTAAAATTGAAGTGCTAGGGTTCACAATCATTTCAAAACATTACACTTTATTGAAAGAATTTATGAGTGATGCGAATATATTTTCACTCTCCAACCATATTGTAGATGTATGTATAGAACTAAGGAAAAATTATAAAATCAAACTACCAGATGCAATTATAGCAGCTACGGCAAAAGTACAAAACCTAACATTAATTACCAGAAATACTAAAGACTTTAAAAGGATCGTAGAAATTGAGACGCTAGATCCTTGGTATATTTCATCTTAAAAACAAGACATTATTTCTTTTCTTCCAATTTTATGCAAAACAATGCCTCACAACCCAATGGCGATATCTTACTACAAATAGTTAGGCAAGAAATGCCATACGGCAAGTATAAAGGAACACTTATTTATAAACTCCCCATGTTTTATCTGGAATGGCACAAGAGAAATGGATTTCCTAAAGGGAAAATCGGGATTGCTCTGGAAACACTTTACGAAATAAAACTAAATGGGCTAGAGGATTTACTTAGACCATTGATAAAGCGGTAACTATTTTATGCAGAAATAACAGGTAGTTAACCCCAATCTTTCGATTTCCACTAAACCTGATTACCGATTCTATTATCTTTGGGAAAATTTTTCTACGTGAGAGTATTTCGTCTTGTAACTGTATTTAGTTGTCTACTTATTACCGCTTGTAATACCATTGATGTTTATGAAAAGCGCACTCCCTTTACCAATTTCCAATGGAATACTGCCAATAAGCCTACTTTCAATTTCACCATTACAGATACCATCCCCTATTATAACATCTATGTAGTAATAAGGCATGAAGATGCCTACCATTTTAATAACTTATGGCTGAATGTAACTACCAAAGCTCCTGGTTCTGCACCTGTTAATCAGCAGTTAGAACTCATATTAGCCAATAATGGCAAAGGGTGGTTAGGTAGTGGCATTGATGACATCTATACACACAGAGTGAGAATTACCAATGCCCCCATTAAATTAAAAGCTGGTGACTATCAGTTTACCTTACAACAGACAATGCGTGAAAACCTACTACAATCTGTCTTAGATGCAGGCATCAGAGTAGAAAAAGTAGCTTTATGACGTTGACTACAAAGCATAAATTGACCATTGTGACGGTTGTATACTGGGTTTTGCTTTCGTATATGGTTGCTGCTCTGGTCTGGTGGTTTGTGGCGTTGCAAAAGCAAAATAGCTTGATGGCTAATATGCTTTTAGCAGGCTTAAAGAAAGACGACCCTCACTATATCAGCAAAGTAACATTAATCGATGCCGCAAGAAACCGTAAAGTAGCCCAATATATTGGCGAAGGATCCACCTTTCTGGCACTAATACTGTTTGGAGCTGTATTTGTGTTCCGTGCAAC
>CAISCV010000296.1 GCA_903883945.1 uncultured Chitinophagaceae bacterium
TAATGTTTACCTAACATTTTTGTAAAAGAGGCGGTGATGGTACCCATAAACATCATACCTGTGATTGCGATTGCTGCTACGTGAAATTTAAGATTTGCTATCATAACTTTTTATTTAAAAAACGATTTGTTTATTTTTTTTGACGGTGTAAAAGTGCAATCATTTGGTTCCGTGGGAAATCCCTTGAACTAGGGGGTATCTTTTTCGACCACAATAAAAACAAAAAAGCCCCCAAATAGGGGGCTTAAAGGTTTGTAAAAAAGAAGTTTTAGTTAAATAAAAGGATCATTATCCTCTTTTTAATCTGATGAACTTAATTACACCAAGTATCATAAAAATTTGTGTTAGACCATTGCTACAGGCAACAAAAACATCAAGTATACGATGTCTCCTATGAAAAACAATTTCGTCTAGACCATAAACTAAATTGGTAATGATGAGGAAAAAAACACCAATTGCAAATAAGAGTTTAATGGTTTTCATTTGTGGAACACCCCACATATTACCAACAATTCCACACAGAAGTGCTATCAAACTAGCATGTAGATAAAACCAAATATTGTTTATATCAATGGGTAGATTAAGTATTTTAGAAATAAATACAAAGGATGCTGTCAAAACAATCAAGAAGATTGGCAATGATGACCTCACATATACGAAATAAAGTTTTTTCTCGGAGATGTTCCTTTGAATAGAGATAAAAATAAACAAATAAAGCAGGTAGCTAAAACTGTATAAAAATAAACAAGCGGTCCAGACAAATTTATCTGCAAATAGACCGCATACGTCGGAGACTAAGGTGCAAAGCAGTAAGAAATATAATAAAAGTCTTGCTTCTAATGTGTGAGGAGAACTCCTAATGTTAAATGCAGTATTACTCATGAACCATAAAACCAAAATCGGGACAAGTAATGGCTTTACATACATTCTACTTCCATAATTACCTACATATAACAAGCAACAATCTGCTAAAAGAAACAAGAAATAAATCAGCAATAAATAATATTTTTCAAAGAAGGTCTTATTGTTTCTCATCATAATCTTTATATTTAAAAAAATAAAGATATACAAATAGAGCCATATAAATAATTAATGACTCAATTCAAAAAATAAAACCTATTAGTGCGTTTACAATTACAGTTTAAATTGCTAAACACAAAAAACAAGCTAAAACAACTTGTTACTTACTGATTATTAAAAGTAGACATCAATAATAGCTTAGTTTCTTTACCTAAAAAAGTCAGCCAGCGATTTGCTAACATTACAATAAAGTAGCAACAAAACTTGTGCATTCAGATTTGTAATATTACCTTTTTGCATTAGCAACTTCCCAAAAAAAACATTGGAACATTTAGTATAAAATGTTCCAATGTATAATAGATATCAATAAATAAATGAAATAGGACTTAGATAACAGCCTTCTTAGTTGCTTTTATTTTTGCCATCTTCCTGCTGGTATAAGCAGCGGTAGCAACTATTAGCAAAGAAACGCCTCCGTCAATTGGTGCCCCTGCTTGTGCTGGAGCTTGACCATTGGCTTTTACACCACTACCACTTGTACCTGGGCCAGCAGGATTTCCTTGTGCGTTTGCCGACATAGTCGACAATGTAGCAGCAAATACGATACCGGCTACTGCTAATGCTTTTTTACTTATATTTATTATTTTTTGCATTGTACTAATTTTAATGTTGAGTGTATTTGTTTTTGTTATCAAACTTCCCGAAAGTTTAGCACTTTCGGGAAGTTAATTAGATATTTATTTAATGGTTAATGCAGTGGTATTTGTTGTACCATCTTCATCAACTGCAATCAAGCGATAGTTACCCGCAGCCAATTGCTTAGTCATTGCAACAGAAGATAAAGTACCACTTGTATGGTTGATTACGGTGCTGAATACTTTCTGACCCAACATATTCACTACACTCACATTGTATTTACCGCTATTACCCAAAGATACTTTGAAGTTTGTTCCAGTTACAGGGTTAGGGTAAACGGATATATTCGAATTGCTTGTGTTAATAGTTACCACCTTACTGTAGCTAACTGCACCCGTAACATCTACTACTTTAATGCGGTAGTAGACCCCTACCCCTGAAGGGGCTGTTGCATCTATATAGCTGTAGCTGTGTGCAGTAGAAGGACTCACAGTAGCCAAAGCTGTAAAGCTATTACCATTGCTAGAACGCTCTATTTTGTAACTGCTGATGTTGCTTTCGCCAATAGTACTCCATTTAACAGCAACTTGACTGTTACCCAACTTAGCAGCAGTAAGACTGATGTTCTTAACAGGTAACGGGCTTGCTCCAAATACGATACTGTAACGGGTTGCAAAAGCAGCAGCATCTGTACCGGTAGTAAATGTCACTTCGTTGTTAGCACCAGAAAGTACAGTCTTTGTATTAGTAACATTATCTTGTAAGTAAGCATCTAAACCATTACCCACAAATTCGCTTGCATTCAATTTTAGGGTATAAGTAGTATTTGCTTTTAGGTTATACAAGTGCATAGCCAAAACATCTGTTGCAGTGGGTAAGCTAGATGCATTTGCACAAAGGTCTTTACCACCTACTAAGAAAGTAAGGTTTTCGTATTTGTTGGTAAATTTAGTACCATCATTAATATCGTAGCCACTTTTAAATTTGCTGTTAAATACCGCTACCGCACCATCTATATTCTTACCATTGGTAAACAAACCAGTAGAAATCCGATTCAATGCCTTAGCTCCAAAAACATCATAACTAGCACCACCTGATTGACAACCACTCTGTATTATGATACCACCTAATGGCAAATTAGATAATTGGCTAGGGGTAAAAGTAGAGGCAGTTTGTATGAAGAATCCTTGCCCAGGTTGTATACTATTGGTAAGTGTAAGACCACCTGCGTAAGTATTAGATGCACCCGTAAGTGAACCATAAAACACATACCCTTGATACCCATCCGGCGAAATAACAGAAGGGTCTAAATACCAGAACCCACTTTGGAAAATTGGATTATCCAAATTGTCAACACCACTATGTGAAGCAAAGCAACTACTAAATTCAATTGGGGTTGCAAATGGATTGGATAAGAAAGTGTACCCATCTGGTGTTTTGTTAAATTGCGATGTAACATCTATATCACCTCCTATGCTACTATAACCATTAGCCAAAATGCTGCAACCTCCCGCAGGCATTTGTACACGGTAACCTTTACCAAATGTCATCGTACCACTAGCTGCCACCCAAGCACCATTAGTGAACTCATAGGCTTGGCTGCTACCAAAAGCACTAAGATTCAAACCACTTTGAGTAGTACCAAAATCTCTAAAAGCCGAATTAGTGGAGGCTATTTTATAGGTATAAGAACTTGAACCAGCGGCACCAAAAGAAAAAGTAAAGTAAGGGGTACCCCAAAAATCAGCAGGATATATACCATAATTACCTAAATCTCTATCATACCATTTTGTAACCTCAAAAAGTGTTTGAGAACCAACAACTCCCCCATAGGAAGATGCATAGATTAAACCATCCAATTTCCAAATGAAATTCCAATTACCAGTCCCTTCAGGTACGATAGTAGCTCCAGTTGAAGAATTTTCAAAAATAGGAGCTCCATTCACGGTGCCATTAGGTACATAAGTAACATTAAACTGATTAGAACGGGGACCCGTAAAACCCGAAACTGTAATACTTACAATCTTTGTAGCATCATACTGCGCCCCTGCCTTTACAGCAAAAAGCCCCATAAATAGTGCTACGACTAAGTAGCGGTGTAATGTTTTTGTCATTTGTTGTTTTTTTTAAATTATAAATTAAAGATGCCTATAAAAATTATCCATTAATTATTCCTACTTACTAATCTATATTCTTCATTTTTTATAAAGTAATAGTAGTTGGGACAAAAATATCTTCAAATTCAATTTGCTCTAAACACAATAAGACTAATTAATGATACAATAAGACTAAATTATACCTTTTTTGATTTTTTGCTAGTGTTAACGCACTTCAGAAGGAAGAAATTGGTGGTGTTTTTTAAAAGTACTTGTAAAATAGCTCGGGTTCTCGAACCCTAAAGTGTGGGATACGTCTTTTACGCTAGCACCAGGATGTTTTAATAGTTGTAGTGCCAGCTCCATTTGCTTTTCTTGATAATATTGCAAAATCGATTTGCCATATTCCCGCTTAAACAAGGTTTTTAGTTTTGTAGGACTCATGTGTGCCGATTTAGCCAAGGTACTAATACCCATAAACCTAGTAGTTAACGAATTTATTAGCATCCTTTCTGCTGTAGCTAAATGACGCCTATCCAATTCATTCAATGTTTCTTTTTCGGTATTTAGGTGTAAAGCAGCAATGGATTGCAGAAACCGAAGCATCAGGTCCAGACAAGCTATTTTCAGGTTGAGGTAAGAATTGTTCATGGCAGTTGGGTCTTTAAGTATCCGAAGCATTTTATCGACGCTATCCTTTGAACCTACTACAATATCTTCCCAGATTTTAAATGCCTTATCCGAATCTAGGTATTGTTTCAAACTGTTTTGTTGATTGCTATTATCCAACGAAATGTTTTTATCAAACCAATCCTTGCTGAAAATAATATCCATAAAAATACCTTTATCACCCGCTTCAAAATAGGCATTCATGGCAGTACCGGGCTTATATAAACCCCATCCAACTTCTGGTATTGTGGTTTCATTTAAGATTGCTTTTTTAAGTTTATGTGTATACCTAAAGTGCGATAAAAAGTAGTAATCGCAAGGAGCATTATCATACAATGCATGGGTGCTTACGTTCTTTTCAAATTCAATTTCAGTAATAATAATCCACAATCCCTCGCTTAGTTCCCTAAAATACATTCTGCCATTTGTAAACGGATTATTCGTTTCAATATAGTTATTGGCTTCATCATATCTGGTATATGGCATGCTTTTAAACGAGGCCAGCATTATTTGGGGAGAATTGCAGAGGTAAGGCAATTCATAGTAACCATCTTTATAAAAGAATAGATACTTTCTAAAATTGACAAGCCATGTATTAATCCTTAATTTAAATGAGGTGCTGCCCATAGTTTTAATAGTTGATAATCCAAAACAAAAATCATCTTCAATAGTACTAAGAAAGGGTAATCTAAACGAAATTCAGCAAGCTATCCGGGTAGTAATTAGATTATTTACTAAGATATAATTCTGACTATTTACCTAAAAGCCAAAAGCAATAATAGAAATTTAATGGTGAAGAAATTTTAATTTTTATATTTCAATACAAATAAACCATTATTATTAAACATTTTCCTATCAAAGCAATAATAAAAAGGGCATGGCGTCTTCTGTATCTCTCTCACTCTTTCCCAATCTCCTAGTAGCCTCTTTCACTCACTCCAATATATCGGGTCTTCTTTCTTTGGTGCGTTGCAGGCTTTGTTCGTTGCGCCAATCTTCAATTTTTACGGGGTCTCCACTTAATAAAATTTCCGGAATCTTTAATCCTTTAAACTCAGCGGGACGGGTATAGACGGGTGGAGCGAGCAGGTTATCCTGAAAGCTATCCAACAAAGCAGAAGTCTCGTCATTCAAAACACCCGGAATCAATCTGCCAATTGCATCCACTACAACGGCAGCAGCCAATTCGCCCCCACTCAGTACATAATCGCCAATAGAAATTTCTTTGGTTACATACAAATCCCGGATACGCTGGTCGATACCCTTATAATGTCCACAGATAATGAGCAGGTTTCCCTTCATAGATAGGTAGTTGGCCATGCCTTGGTTGAAGGTTTCGCCATCGGGGGTCATA
>CAISCV010000297.1 GCA_903883945.1 uncultured Chitinophagaceae bacterium
ATGGGAAAATCTCACTTGATTGAAGTCGGTTGTGATTTACTAAGCAGTTTATGACGGAACAAGCCAAATGATTAACAACACTAAATGCTAAAGTTCACTTCACACGATGCAAAAAAAGTCCCGCATTGTTCACAGTTTGTCAGTTTGCCCTTTCAGTAGTGGGTTGTTTCCTTTGCCTTTTGTTCCGCACTCAGTTTTCAGTAGGCATTTTCGTAGGTTGCCAGTCCACTTTCGCCCATTGCCTGGTGTTTCAGTTCGCAGGTTGGCAAGTGGTTGGTTTGTGTGGTGTTTTCCATCAGGTCGCCGCCAGTTTTCAGCACTTCCCTTCTAGGGTTTGTTAGCTGCCTTTCCTTCGGGTTAGGCAGCTTTTTTTTTTTGCTTACGAAAAACTTTAACTTCTTCTTTTTATTCACTATTGACTCTCAACATTCAACTTTCGACTTTAAAGCACATAAAAAAAGCCCACCCAAAATGGGTAGGCTAATCTTATATTTTCTTTTTACCTTTCTATGGTAGGAAAGGTTAAACTACTTGAATAATCGATAAAGAATTGTAAGAACCATTCTTCAATGTGTACTGTACAGCATTTACCAGTTGAAAAAACTCTACTGCCAATAAAAATAAGCCCGTACCAACTACAGCGGGTACAGCTGTTGGCGTTAAAGTAACACTTGTAGCGGTGTTACTAATTGCCATGTTTGTAGCATTGGTAAGCTGTATTTCTGATTTGTTACCCGCAAAATCTATCTTCACCCATGCACCTCTAACAGTTACGTGTGTTGCCCCAATAGGAAAAGAAATGTCAGTCGCAGGAACCAGACCGGCAATGGTTATTACACCAGTAGTAACATTTACTGCAAAAGGTTTAAAAAGGGTAGATGAAAGAGGTGAATCAATATTGAAATCAAAATCTTTCAATTCTGCTTTCGCAGACGCTTGACTAATTGCTACACCTACGTTTCGCAAGCCCCTCGCCGAAGTGGCATCAAAATTCTTTACAATGGTCATTACCTTCGTTACTCTTGAAGTAATCCTGTTATCTGAGGTTGTCAATAACAACGCTCTAATTGCCGCTCTCAATAGCTTGCCGGCACTAGCTGCAGAACCAAACTCCGAACCGTTTTCACGAGTCCTTTGAAAGTTTGGATCAGTCATAATCCGTTGCTTACTAATCGAACTTTTTGTTTTCACAAGGTGACCATCCTGTGTTTTGTAAAATGTCAGGTCATCAAGTGTACCATGAATCTTTAAAATGCCTTTTAACCGTGCCATAATTTGAAATATTTATGATGAAAAAAATTGTGTACCTACTTTATAAGCTGCATCCTTTGCAATACCTTATTCTGTTTTTAGCATTATAACCTCTATACAGCCAAGGAGGGCAAACATTCGCATTACCACAAGACCATAGCCCCAAACTGTCTCTAATCGCTTGTTGTTGCAAGGTGTCTAGCATTGTTTCATTATCATAGTTTACATAATGCCAAGCCCACCCGTTCGCAATTATTAAACTATCAACCCTTTGCCCATTAATGG
>CAISCV010000298.1 GCA_903883945.1 uncultured Chitinophagaceae bacterium
ATTGGTAAGAAGTTGAATTTTACGATAGGAATTGTTTTAGAAAGTAATGATTAACAATAAACACAAATTAGGGGATATGGGATTGATAAAATCGTTTAATAAGCGCGCAAAAGCCGAAACAGAAACTGGATTAGGCACCAATGCAAGTATTAATGGAGGGCGTTTTTTTAAAAAAGATGGAACGCCAAATGTAGAGATGCGCGGAATTCCTATTTTAGAAAGACTAAACCTGTACCATACTTTACTCTCATTGCCCAAATGGAAATTCCTGTTAATTATAATCATATCCTTCATTACAATCAACCTGGCATTTGCAGGATTGTATTTATTTATCGGGATGGATCACCTGAATGGGATGGTTGCCATTACACTACTTGAAAAGTTTGGAGAGGCTTTCTTTTTTAGTGCGCAAACATTTACTACTGTGGGTTATGGAAGGATAAATCCAGTAGGTTTTGCCGCAAGCTTTGTATCCGCTTTAGAAGCTTTGACGGGTCTATTGAGTTTTGCATTAATTACAGGATTATTGTATGGGCGTTTTGCAAGACCCAAAGCCTACATCAACTACAGTAAGAATGCCTTATTTGTACCCTTTCGGGATGGCGTTGCTTTTATGATGCGAATGGTTCCTTACACCAGAAATTTCTTAGTAAATGTTGAAGCAAGGCTAACCATGAGTATGCAGGTGGTAGAAGAAGGGGTTACAAAAAACAAATTCTTTCAACTTTCCCTCGATATATCGAAGGCAAATACGTTGATATCAAACTGGACGTTGGTGCATGTTATTAATGAAGAAAGTCCCTTTTATGGAATAACAAAAGAAGATATTGACAATGCTAAAACAGAGATTCTTGTTTTTGTACAAGGGTTCGATGAAAGCTTCTCTAATACCGTTATTTCTCGTACTTCCTATACCTACGAAGAGTTTATTTATGGCGCAAAGTTCCTTCCGATGTATCATCCCAATACAGACAATTCTGGAACAGTTGTTCATTTAAATAAATTAGATGATTTTGAAGTGGTGGAATTGCCATCTAATTCAAGCTTTATTCCTCAAAAAGTATTACAAAATATCAATTAGTATCACATTATTTTTTCACAACAAAATAAATCGGTGAAATTGATAATTCTTTTTGTTTTTGTTAAATAATTTTCACAATCTTTGCGTATTACTTCTTTATTAAACACCCCATAAAATGAAAAAGTTATTAGGCGTAATATTAATTCTGATTGTCATCAAATGTTATGCGATGACAAAAGCACCGAATGTTAATCCGATTGCGTTAAACGATCGAGAAGTTACGTTCGAAGGAGGTATTAGTGTATTGATAGCGGTTGGGGTTATATATGGTTCGAAGGTTGGAAGAAATCAACAAAAACAAGATAAACAAGACTAAGATTTTAGCATAAATAATTAAAAAAGCATCATCCTAAAAGGTGATGCTTTTTTGTTTTAATTCAACATAATAAAATTTGGTTGTTTTCGACCACAAACAATATGAAATCAGTAATTTATTTAGGAATAATAATCGTGTTTTGGCTGATTATAGGAGAAGGCTGTTTGAAGTTTAGAACAAGTGATAGCAAAGCCTTAAAGGAATTCGATACATCTGGCGTAAGGCTTTCCATAAAAACTTTGAAAGTAAAGGATAGGACTCTACATTATGTTATGACGGGTATGGATACTTTTCCAACAATCGTATTTGTGCACGGAAGCCCGGGTAGCTGGGATGCTTTTAAAGAATATATAAAAGATAAAGACCTCTTGAAAAAATTTAGAATGATTTCTATTGATCGTCCTGGCTTTGGCTACAGTGATTTTGGGAAAGCGGTTACCCTTCAAGAGGAATCCAATATTATTTCACCCTTGTTTAAAGGTTTAAAAAACAATAAACCTATATATCTGGTGGGACACTCTTTGGGTGGTCCTATGATTGTTCAGTTGGCCGCTGATAATCCAAATACAATTGCGGGACTAGTTATTTTGTCTGGTGCTATTGATGTGAAATTGGAGAAACCAGAAAAGTGGAGACATGTAATTATGCAATTTCCACTAAAATACTTAATACCTGGTTCATTAAGACCATCCAATAAGGAATTATGGTACCTGAAAACAGATTTAATAAAACTAGCTCCAAGATTTAAAGAAATAACTTGTCCTGTTTATATAATTCATGGAGACAAAGATCCATTAGTGGATTATGGAAATCTGGCTTTTGGAGCGAAAGCATTTGTAAATTCAACTAAAATAGATACCCTCACCATACCGGGGGCAAATCATTTTATTCCGTGGATGCATTACGACGTTATTAAGAAGGTATTATTGAGATTATAATTGCCTTTATTTTATTCGCTTTCATCTTCTTAATATTGCACAGTTATACTTTTTGGATGCACTTAAAAAACTTCCTACTTATTTATTAGTTTAATTTATGATGAAAAGAACTTTTCTGATTTCTATCCTTAATATATTCCTTTTTACTAGTTATTCTCAATTACCTTCTACTGGTAGTGCTGATATATTTCTGCAGCTAAAAAAGCTGAAGGTTTTAGGGAGTGTATTGTACATCGCCGCGCATCCTGATGATGAAAACAATGGTTTACTGCCATGGTTTGCTAAAGAAAAGCAATACCGCACCGCTTACCTAAGTCTTACGCGCGGTGATGGCGGACAAAACCTTTTAGGAAGTGAACAAGGAGTTGAATTGGGAATGATACGTACACAAGAGTTGTTAGCAGCTAGAAGAATAGATGGAAGCGAGCAATACTTTAGTCGTGCCTTTGAATTTGGGTTCTGCAAGAATGCACAAGAGGCATTGAAGATTTGGGGAAAGGATAAAATTCTAAGCGATGTTGTTTGGATTATTCGTCAATACCAACCCGATATTATTATTACCCGTTTTCCTGGTGATGCAAGGGCAGGGCACGGTCATCATGCAGCTTCTTCTTTGTTGGCAAATGAGGCATTTACTGCTGCTGCAGACCCAACAAAGTTCCCCGAACAGTTTAAATATGGGGTTACTCCTTGGCAAGCCAAAAGAATATTGTGGAATACTTTCAGCTTTGGAACCATTAATACAACTGCAGAAGATCAATTTAAAATAGATGTTGGTGGGTATAATCCGTTATTGGGTAAAAGCTACGGCGAAATAGGCGGAGAAGCAAGAAGTATGCATAAAAGCCAGGGAGAAGGAAGGCCAAGGAGACGTGGTGAATTTATAGAATACTTTAAAACCACAGGCGGAGATGCGCCTACAGGTGATTTGATGGATGGCATAGATATTAGTTGGAAAAGAATAGCAGGAGGGGACGTCATCCAAACAAAAATAAATACAATCATCAGTACGTAC
>CAISCV010000299.1 GCA_903883945.1 uncultured Chitinophagaceae bacterium
AAACAGTCTGCGATATTGAACACACAAGACACAGAAGCCCTGTCAATGCAGTCTTGAATGTCTTCGCAGGATTATGTGCCTACACTTTTTTGGACAGATTGCCTTCCATTTTTAGTAGGTAACATCCAAAACTCACGTTACTTAATATACCCAAGCTAGTCCACATTACTTTACATGCAGGCACATATCCTTTAGCGTGTTCAGGAGCAAAAATGATGGTTGGTTGTATGATAGCGAATACCACACGCCACAAGCTATGCAGCAACAACAAATATTGTAGCGAGTTTTACTTGTACTTATTTCGGCAAAAAAAGAAAGGTTTTTTTATGTATATCTGAAGCCATATCTGTTCATTTTTAAGGGCTTTAACTATCGCAAAGGCACAAACAAGTTGCCCTTTTTTACTTCTTTTCTGTGTGCCTAAGCAGGATTCTGCCAGTACTTATAATAATTGTTTTCTTAAATTAACAAAAAAAGCCTTTCTTTAGCCCAACGATAAAGCTGCCGTTTAAAAGAAATTAAACAAACAACAATTATGGCTATACGTGTAGCAATTAATCACAAGACTACTTACAGTTACGACAGGCCTGTGTCACTGTCGCCCCATATTTTCAGGTTGCGTCCTGCCGTTCATTCTCGTACTCCGATAGAGGCTTATGCTTTTAAGATTACGCCTAAGAATCATTTTATCAACTGGCAGCAAGATCCCTTTGGTAATTACCAAGCAAGGGTAGTATTTCCCGAACAAACGACTCAATTAAGTGTGGAAGTGGAAGTAATTGCCGATATGGTAGTGATTAATCCCTTTGATTTCTTTGTAGAAGAATATGCGGAGAAGTTTCCTTTTAAATATGCACCCCATCTACAGAAAGAGTTAGTGCCATATTTTGAAATTACAGAAGAAGGTGATTTGTTGATGGAATGGCTGGAGAACTTAGAGGTAGAACCCAATATGTCTATTAACGACTTTTTAGTATTCATTAATAGGAAAGTATATCTAGATATCAGCTATTCCATCCGTATGGAAGCAGGGGTGCAAACTGCCGAAGAAACTTTAGAGAAGAAGTTGGGTTCTTGTAGAGATAGTGCGTGGTTGCTGGTACAGATACTGCGTCATTTAGGATTAGCGGCTCGGTTTGTTTCTGGTTATTTAGTACAGTTAACCTCTGATATTAAATCACTGGATGGCCCGTCTGGTCCCGAACAAGACTTTACCGATTTGCACGCGTGGACAGAAGTATATATACCCGGTGCAGGCTGGATAGGCCTGGATCCTACTTCTGGATTGTTTGCTGGCGAAGGACATATTCCTTTGGCTTGTACACCCCATTATACCAGTGCAGCACCCGTGGTTGGTGCGACAGATAAATGCGAAACGGAGTTCGATTTTTCTAATACAGTTACCCGTATTCATGAAGACCCTCGTGTTACTAAACCATATACCGATGCCCAATGGGCTGCTATTGATGCAACGGGTTATTTGATTGATAAAGACCTGGAAGCAGGTGACGTTCGTATGACAATGGGTGGGGAACCCACTTTTGTATCTATTGATGACATGGAAGACCCTCAATGGAATACGACCGCTGATGGCTTGCACAAACGCAATCTGGCACACGACTTAATATTCAGACTAAGAGATCAGTTTGGTAAAGATGGAATGTTACATTATGGTCAGGGAAAATGGTATCCGGGCGAGCCATTACCTCGTTGGCAATATGGCTTGTTCTGGCGTAAGGACGGGCTACCCGTATGGAAGAACAAAGACCTGATGGCCTTAGAAACTCATAAAAAGAAATACAACTATAAAGATGCAGAAAAGGTAGCTAAAGAACTAGCTAAACGTTTGGCAGTGCATACCGATAATGTGATGCCTGCTTATGAGGATACCTTTTATTTCTTATGGACAGAAGGAAAGTTGCCTGTAAACGTAGACCCCCTGAAGGCTAACCTAAAGGATAGTATAGAGCGGCGCACTTTGGCAACACTATTAGATAAAGGATTGGAAAATCCTACTGGGTTCGTATTGCCTTTGGAATGGAATTACTGGAACCAGAAATGGCGTAGTTGTCAGTGGCAACTAAACAGACCACACCTTTTTTTAATACCGGGTAACTCACCTGTTGGCTTGCGACTGCCTTTAGATTCTTTGCCAGCAGTATCAAAAGAAAAAGAACCACAACAAGTTGAAAGGAGTTTATTTGATGACTTGCCAGAACTAGAAGACTACCACGAAAGCATAGAAAGCAGGTATGGAGAAGTAAGTGTACATGAAGCGCCGCCTGACAGACTAAAGCAATACGAAGCAGAACGTAAGAAAGATGCCGAAGAGAAGAAGGGCATCAAAGAAAAGGAAGGGGTCAAGAAGCCTGAACCTAAAAAGGAAGAAGAGAAAGCGGCTGGTAATGAACCTGTATTTGATATATACACCATCAAAAAGAGTTTGTGTGTAGAAGCTAGGGATGGAATGATTTACATCTTTATCCCTCCAGTGGATTATGTTGAGCATTATCTCGATTTGATTGCCTCTATCGAAGCTACTGCTGCCAAGTTAAAGATTCCGGTACGTATAGAAGGATATGAACCACCTAGAGATTATCGTATGGAACGGATGGTGGTTTCACCAGATCCGGGTGTGATTGAAGTAAATATTCATCCGTCCAGAAACTGGGATGAGCTGAAGAGTAACATCAATACCTTGTACGAACAAGCATTCTTATCTCGTTTAGGTACAGAGAAGTTCATGATTGATGGACGACATACAGGCACTGGCGGTGGTAACCACATTACCATTGGTGGTGCTACTCCAAGTAATAGTCCCATCCTTCGTCGACCAGATGTATTGCGCAGCTTAATTACTTACTGGCAACACCATCCGGGGTTATCATATCTCTTTTCAGGTTCCTTTATTGGGCCAACAAGTCAGGCACCCCGCTTTGATGAAGGCTTGAATGAGAAGCTCTACGAAATGGAGATTGCCTTTAGTCAGGTGCCAGAAGGCGGCTTTATTCCTTTCTGGTTGGTAGACAGGTTGTTCAGGCATTTATTAACCGACTTAACAGGTAATACACACCGTGCAGAGTTCTGTATAGATAAACTATTCTCTCCAGATTCTTCTTCCGGCAGGTTGGGTATCCTGGAGATGCGTGCCTTTGATATGCCTCCACACAAGCAGATGAGCCTGATGCAGATGGTATTGATTCGTGGATTGATAGCCATGTTCTGGAACAATCCTTACAAGCACGACCTAGTACGTTGGGGTACAGAACTACACGATAAATTTATGCTGACGCATTATGTTCGGGAAGACTTAAAGCAAGTGGTAAAAGACTTGAACGGCGCGGATTATCCATTTGATATCAGTTGGTTTGAACCTTTCTTCGAGTTCCGATTCCCTCATTATGGTACCATTAAAGTACAAGGTATTGAGTTAGAAATAAGAATGGGTATTGAACCTTGGAATGTATTGGGCGAAGAGATGAGTAGTAGTGGTACAGCTCGCTTTGTAGATTCTTCCTTAGAAAGAGTGCAGGTAAAACTAACAGGCATGAATGATGCCCGTTATATACTATTATGTAATGGGGCAAGGGTTCCATTGAGAGCAACAGATGTGAGGGGCGAATATGTATGTGGTATCCGTTACCGTGCCTGGCAGCCGCCAAGTGCATTACACCCTACTATTGGGGTTGATACCCCACTTACTTTTGACATCGTAGATGTTTGGAATGGCCGGAGTATTGGTGGTTGTACCTATTATGTTTCCCATCCGGGTGGAAGGAGTTATGATACTTTCCCGATAAATAGCTACGAGGCAGAATCAAGGCGTGTGAACCGTTTCTGGAATCAAGGGTTTACGCCGGAGGCCTTAAATGAGCATATTGCGGAGATACTTCTGCAACCAAGAAAACTATCTAAAAAAGAAGACCTGGCAATGGTTCAGCACTACATAAAAGAGAACAGAATTCCATTTCTTTTTGATCCGCCACCATTAGAAGTGAATAAAGAATACCCTGCTACCTTAGATTTGCGCCAATCTTGGAGTAAGAGGAATAAAGGGAATTGATGATTAATAATTGGCAATGGATAATTTAGGAGGAACCGAAATCCATTTTTGTGAGATGAATATTCTCGCTGATAAGATAAAACGGTCAAAAATTAGTTACAGTAGACTTAAATGGGGATTAGTCTTTATTAATACTGCTTATGTTATTATCATAATCGGAATTTTCTATGTTATCAAATACAAATTGAAATTATAGAATGATAAACACTTCCCATAAGTGTTTATCATTCTAGTTAATTATATATCCAATGGTAGTAGTAAGCGGAACAGTCAAAGAATATGTTTTAATACAAGTATTACCACTCTCTTTTCTTTTTGGCTTGGGCTTTTATTTTCTTACAACAGAAAATATTGAGACTACCTTTATAGTTGTCATTCTATTTAATCTAATTGGAATCGTTGTTTTTAGTTTGAGAATCTACCTCAAGAAACTAAAAACCTTAAAGATTCAGAATGGAATAATTAACATAGGCAACGAGGAAGTTTCCTCTAAAAGTATTCTTACACTAACTCCTTATGTATATTCTGGACAGCGAAGTTTAGTTTCATTAGGCACATTACAAATATGGATTAAGAAAGATGATGCCAATGAAACACTTGAGACCCTTTATGTTCTGTTGAAACCGACTACAATATTTAACAAGAAATCAAAAACACTGACTAATCTTTTTGCTGAATTCCCAGAACTTGAAAGCAAATTAAAAACCAAAATAGATGTAAATACAAGTTATACTTGAATTATATGGAATAATTGATTCTTCTATACCTTTCGGTTACATTTGCCGCAACAACGAAAGAGCCTATAAGGTTAAAAACTTTATAGGCGTTTTTATAAAAGTAATTGTAAGAAGTAATTATCAATTAGTAACATGAAATTTGAGAAGGAAATAAACCGTCGGAAAACGTTTGCCATCATATCCCACCCCGATGCGGGAAAGACAACACTAACCGAGAAGTTATTGTTGTTTGGAGGTGCCATACAAACGGCTGGTGCGGTAAAGAGTAATAAGATTAAGAAACATGCCACCAGTGACTTCATGGAAATTGAACGTCAGCGTGGTATCAGTGTGGCTACCAGTGTGATGACCTTTGAGTATGAAGGCTTCCTGATTAATCTCTTGGATACACCGGGACATAAGGACTTTGCCGAGGATACTTATCGAACACTGACTGCTGTGGATTCGGTTATATTGGTTATTGATAGCGTAAACGGGGTGGAAGACCAGACCCGCAGACTGATGGAAGTGTGCCGTATGCGCGATACCCCCGTTATTGTATTTGTAAATAAGATGGATAGGGATGGTAAGAATCCTTTTTACCTGATGGAAGAGATAGAGAATGAGTTGAAGCTGACCCTTCACCCTATGACTTGGCCCATTAATAGTGGGAAGGACTTTAAGGGAGTTTATAATCTCTCCAACAAAAGTCTTCGCCTGTTTACTGCAAGTACCAAAGGTGAAGAAGATGAGACCACTTTTGCTATCTCCGACTTGAGCGATTCTATCCTTCAAGCAAAGATTGGGGATAGAGATGCAAATCAGTTGAGAGAAGATGTAGAACTGATTGATGGCGTCTATGGAAAACTGAATAATGAAGATTATCTGACTGGTAAAGTTGCACCTGTATTCTTTGGTAGTGCCGTTAATAACTTCGGCGTACAAGAGATGTTGGATACTTTCATAACCATAGCACCTGTACCTCGTAGCCGTGAGACTTCTGTAAGATTATTAGAAGTAGGAGAAGATAAGTTTAGTGGGTTTATCTTTAAGATACACGCCAACCTCGACCCCAAACACCGCGACCGTATTGCATTCCTTCGGGTATGTAGCGGACGGTTTGAACGTAACAAATATTTCCATCACGTTCGTTTAGACAAAGACATACGTTTCAGTAATCCTTATTCCTTCCTTGCACGTAGTAAAGACGTAATTGATGATGCTTACCCAGGTGATGTGGTTGGTTTGTTTGATACGGGTTCTTTTAAAATTGGCGATACATTGACAGAAGGCGAGAACTTCTTCTTCACAGGTATTCCTACCTTTTCTCCCGAGATATTTAAGGAGCTGGTCAACAAAGACCCGATGAAAACCAAGCAACTAGAGAAAGGTATCAGTCAGTTAACCGATGAAGGGGTAGCACAGTTGTTTACACAGTTTGGGGGCAATAAAAAGATAATTGGTTGTGTGGGAGATCTACAATTTGAAGTTATCCAATACCGTCTATTACAAGAGTATGGTGCCGCTTGTGAGTTCAGGACGATGCCTTTCTACAAAGCGTGTTGGTTAACCAGTAAGGATAGTAAACAACTCGAAGACTTCCTTCGTTTCAAACAACAAAACAGTGCTGCCGATAAAGATGGTAACCCGGTATATTTAGCACAGAGTGAATGGTTTTTGAATACGGAAATCACCAACAACCCCGATATACAATTCCACTTTACAAATGAGGTGAATAAATAGATATTAGTTATTAGATATTAGATATTAGATATTAGATATTAGATATTAGATATTAGATATTAGATATTAGATATTAGATATTAGATATTAGATATTAGATATTAGATATTAG
>CAISCV010000300.1 GCA_903883945.1 uncultured Chitinophagaceae bacterium
ACCAATTGGCCCACTACTTACGGCTTCGTCTAAAGGATTACTATTACTTACAGCACTTGCTTTTGAAATTGCAGACTCTTCTCTTTTTTCTAATAAAAATAAATATAATCTTTCCTTTATCTGTTGTTGCCGTTCAATATCTAGTAGCTCTTTTTCTTTTTTGGGTATTTCTTTAACTTCTGCCGTTATATCGCCAAGTTCCCGAGAATTAAATGAATAAACATTGCGAAGTTCTGTTTTTACATTTCTAATGCTTTCCAAAGCCTTATTTCTCGTATTATCTAATGCTGCTTCTATCTTTCTAATTTCGATATTGCCTTCGGGAAGTGTTTTTAGTAACAATTCTCTTTTAGCAACATCATCATTATATAAACCAACCAATCTCGACAAAGTCATATCTTCAATTCCTAAATTCGAAGGGATAAGGTTGTATCTCCTTTTAGGATTATTAATATATTCAGATAACATATCACAAACCTGCATTTTAACAGTCAGTTCGTTATTTTTGGATTTCAAAATTTCAGAATTACCCATTCCTGTGGATAACTGCTTTGGTAAATCTACTGCATTATTGGCTTGCTTAAATTGTAACATATCTTTCTCTACATCTCCTAAATCTTTGCCAATTATACTTAACCTACCATCTATAAACTGTAATGTATTATCTATTGTTTGGTTTTTGGTTTCTATATTTAACAAGGAATATTCTGTTGCAAGCGCATTTAAAATTTCTCTACCTTTTTGAGGTAGAGGATAGCTGTAAGATAAAGATAATATAGTAGCCTCTTTGTTAAGAGTACCAGAACCTATTCCTCCCGCTATACGAGATGCAATTTGTCTTGAAGGATACCAGGTACAATAATAATCACTTTTAACCTTATTGGACTTAACTACATTAAAATTCACTTTAAAATTTGCGCCATCACCTAATGAAATTTCTTGTAAATTGTTAATATAGGTTACCCTTCCCCCTTTCATATAATAAATTTTATCGCCAATAACACCAACTCTCACTGAATGCACTTTTGAAGAATCCGTTATATTTAAGAATTGCATAATTGGGGGATTAGACCTATCGAATAATTCTAGATTTCTTGCTCTACCCAGGAAATATATTTCTGTATTCAGATTGTTCTTTTCAACCACTCTCTCCATCAATGAAACAGCTTTAATAATCTCTACTTCATTTGCTAGATTTGGTCTATTAGAGAAAAAACCCAACCCAATATCAGATGTCCCACTTTTTGCTCCACCAGAATAGCCCCCATTAGAATATTTAAGTAGAATTTTTATTGAGCTAGTATAAATAGGAACCTTAAAGTATAGAAATACATAAGTAAAAAACATAAAAGAAACTACAGAAAAAATAAAAAGAATTTTATAATTCCAATACTTATTAATTGATTCTTTTATTTTCAAAGAAGTTACTTCTATTTTTGGATTCTCATTTGTTAAAGGCAAATGACTCCTTAATTCTTCTTGTTGATTATTATCCATTCAACTTATATTTTTAAATAATTCTTTAACAAAAAGAGGAAAGATACAATACTGAAAGTTAAACCAACCATAGCAATCCTCTTTTGTTGATAGGTATCTAAGCCAAGCAACTTATTTATGGAAGGTTCTACATAAATCAAATCTCCTGGTTCTAGATAATAATATTGAGAGTTAAAAACATTCTTACTTGAAATGTCAATTCGTCCAAATTCTCTTTTACCTTCTTTTTCTCTCACAATCAAAATATCTTCTCTTTTCCCAGTAGGGGATAGGTCTGTAGCTTTACTAATCGCATCAAAGATTGTATTCTTACCATCTTGTAAGGTAATAGTTCCTGGACGACCTACATCACCAAATATTTTTACCATAAAGTTTGAATAAATTACAGAAACTGCTGGGGCTGTCAGGTATTGAGTTAGCTTCTCTTCTAGTAATCGTGCAATACTATCCGTTGTAAGTCCCTCAACCATTACATGCCCCAATTCTGGAAAAACAATTGTCCCTGTATTATCAACTAAATAGCCCGACAAAACAGGTTGTTCTGGATCAGATGCTGTACTATTCATGGCAAATTGATTAGCAGCTTCCAAATTTAGAGCCGTTACATATATCTTAACTCGATCACCTTTCTGTAACTTATGCTGAACTGGCAAATTAACTGTTAGTTCATTTGCCTTTACGCTATCAGACAAATAGCTATAATGCATAAAATATTTTGATGGTTTGCAAGAACAAAGAAGGATGAATAAAAGTGGAATGTAAAGAACCAAATTATTGAAACGAAAAATTTTAATTTGCATTTTATTTTACTAATTTAAGTATACTTAATCATGGCTTCGCCATCTAAGTCCCAACAACTTGCTTAAAAACTAACTAAAAAATTAAAAAGAGGAACTATTTATCTAATTGGTAACGACTACTTCTGGAAGTTGCAGCGCATTGAATTTAGTTATCACCAAGATATTTCTTGTTCCCTAAGTTTGTTTAACCGAAAGCAGTGAATATTGTGTTACCATTTCTTTAGGCTACGAAAATAGTAGTTTCGTTCGAACAAAAGATGACAAATATTGACTATTTTAAGCTTAAAAAGAAAGAAGTAATAAATACGACATCCATTGCTATTGTAGTTAATCTATTTTAACTATACATTTATTTGAATGAATATTTATAAAATTGTTATTTCTTTGGCAGTTAATAAAATGCCCACTTTTGAATATTAGCTTCATTATTGCAATAAAAACATTACTCATTAAAGGGAATTCTTTTTCAAAGTTCATTATCAGATTGTCCATAGTTGCAACTAGCATCAGTGTAATGGCAATGATTGCTACCCTATCATTTGTAAATGGATTTCAAGAAACAATAAGCGAAAAAGTATTTAGTTTTTGGGGACATATTCATGTTCAACATCTTGAAGCAAATAAATCATTAGTTTCCGAAGAAACACCTATCCAAAAAAACGATACCATATTGCATCTGATTAAACAACAAATTGGGCTTAAACATATTTCGGTATTTTCTACTAAAAGTGCGGTAATTGAAAAAGATAAAGCAATTGAAGGTGTTCTTTTAAAGGGTATAGATGCCGAGTATGATAGCAGCAGATTTCTTCCTTTTATTGCCAAGGGGAACTGGATAAATTTTAACGACAATGATTATAGTAAAGAAATCGTTGTTTCGCAACCTGTTGCCACAAGTTTAAAAATAAAAGTTAATGATACTGTTCGAGTTCATTTTATTGCAACCAAGGAGGGCGAAGCAAGTACTTACAGAAAATTAATTGTATCTGGAATATATAAAACAGGCATTGAAGAATACGACAAACTATTTGTTTTAGTTGATATTAGATTAATACAAAAAATAAACAATTGGAAGACCTCTCAAATTGGCGGATATGAAATTTCTATTAATGATTACTCCCAAATCGATGAATTTAACAACAATCTTTTCGACAAATTACCCAATGAATGGATAAGCAAGACTACAAAAGAAATATATCCGAATATATTTGACTGGTTAAGCATTCAAAATGTAAACCGAAATGTAATTTTTGTTATCATGTCTATTGTTGCCGTTATTAACCTTATTACCTGCTTACTTGTGCTGGTATTGGAAAGGACAAAAATGGTAGGTATCTTAAAGTCTATTGGTACGCCTGATTGGCATATTCAGCAAATATTTCTATACCATGCATTTGCAATAACAATTATTGGTATTGGAGGCGGTTTGATAGCTGGAGTGGGATTATGTTGGTTACAACAAACTACCCATTTTATTCATCTCGACGAAAGCTCCTATTATGTTTCTTATGCACCAATCAAAATTGTAGGCTGGCAAGTTGCACTAATTTGTATTAGTACCGGAATTATTTGTTTTCTTTCCTTAATTATTCCCACGTTAATTGTAAAAAACCTCTCCCCCGTAAACGCCATAAAATTCCGATAGGTTTGTTTGCTTCATAGTCTGTAAAAGACTTCCTTATAAACAAAGCTTTTAATGTGGTAATAATGGCATTAAAAAGCAGACAATCTTTTTAAAAATTGTCTGCCCTTTACGTATGTTCAAAAAGTAAAGACTTTGCCAAATGCTCAAAGACTTTTTTGTTGCTTGTTGAATTTAATATTAAAGTTCCAACAAGGTCTTTACAGGGTCTTTACCCATCAACAACAATTGTGGACTTTCTAAAAGTTCTTTTACTCTTACCAAAAAGCTTACACTCTCACGTCCATCAATCACACGGTGGTCATAGCTTAGTGCCAAATACATCATAGGTCTGATTTCTATCTTACCATCTATAACCATTGCGCGCTCTTGAATCTTATGCATGCCCAAAATAGCACTTTGTGGGGCATTGATAATGGGTGTACTCATCAAACTACCAAATACTCCCCCATTTGTAATAGTAAAGGTTCCACCTTGTAAATCCTCCGCAGTCAGTTTACTATCCCTTGCTTTTGTAGCCAACACAACCACAGTCTTTTCTATTTCAGCCATGCTTAGACTTTCAACATTACGTATTACAGGCACAGTTAAGCCACGAGGGGTACTAACCGCAATACTGATATCGGCATAATCATGAAATTCTAAACTGTCCCCGTCTATATACGCATTTACAGCAGGCCATTCACTTAATGCAATCGCACAAGCCTTAGCAAAGAAGCTCATAAAGCCTAAGTTTACACCATGAAATTCCTTAAACTTATCCTTAAACTGCTTCCTAACTTCCATTATTTTGCCCATATCCACTTCATTAAAAGTGGTGAGCATGGCAGTAGTATTCTTAGCTTCAACCAATCGACGACTAATGGTTTTGCGAAGGTTACTCATCTTTTCTACACGAATATTGCGTGTGAAAAGCTCATTGCCTGCAAAGGCTTTCTTGCCGGGGTTTGCCAATGCGTTCAACACATCGCCCTTCATTATCTTTCCACCAGCACCACTTGGAGTAATAGAAGTAGTATCTACTTTTTTGTCTGCAATGATAGCAGAAGCAACTGGAGAAGCTTTTACATCGCTAGCGACGGTAGCAGGTGTTGCAGGTGGAACGGATGCCGTTTGAACTGGCTTAGGTTGTTCTACAATTGGAGCAGGAGCAGATCCTCCGGCTGGTTTAGTAGCAGTCTCATCAATTTGAGCCAATATAGATCCAATCAAAATAGTATCCCCTTCGGCAGCCAATCTTTTCAGTGTACCTGCTTGCTCGGCATTTACTTCAAAAGTTGCTTTTTCACTTTCTAATTCCGCAATAATCTCGTCACGTTCTACATATTCTCCCTCTTTTTTGGTCCATTTAAGAAGGGTAACCTCAGTTATCGACTCGCCTACTGCGGGCACTTTAATGTCTATCATAAAATTTTATTTCTACTGTTTATATTAATTGATGCAACGATGTAATGATTAAATGCTGAAAGCCATATCTATGATTTCTGCTTGTTCCTTAGCATGAACTTTTGAATAACCTGTAGCCGTAGAAGCACTTGCATTTCGACTGATAATTCCAAAGTTTACAGCTTTCAAATTCATTTGGAGAAAAGAAGCTGCCCCCATATTTAAAGGTTCTTCTTGTACCCAGAACCACATTGCCCTACCGTATTTTTTATACAATGCCTCCAATTGTTTTACAGGCAATGGATGTATTTGTTCTAAGCGAACGATTGCGATATCTGTTCTATTTTCTTTTTGTTGCTTGTCTGCCATCTCAAAGTATATCTTTCCGCTACATAGCAAAACTTTCTTTACCGATGTAACATCAGATGAATAAGCATCGTCTATAACCTCTTGAAATTTGCCACTAGACAATTCACTTATTTTACTAAATGTCCAAGGGCTTCTTAAGTTGGCTTTTGGAGAGAAGTTAATGAGTGGCTTTCTGAAATTCCAGGTTAATTGTCTTCTGATAACGTGGAAAAGGTTTGCGGCAGTTGTAACATTGGTAATAATAATGTTCAGCTCAGCAGCCATCTGCAAGAATCTTTCCAACCTTGCACTACTATGTTCTGGTCCTTGACCTTCATATCCGTGAGGCAATAACATCACCAACCCATTTTGTCTTTGCCACTTCTGCTCGCCAGCAGTAATAAACTGGTCAATCATTGTTTGTGCACCATTAACGAAATCACCAAACTGCGCTTCCCAAACAACTAAGGCATTAGGGTTTGCAAGTGCATAGCCATATTCAAAGCCCAATACACCATACTCACTCAATAAAGAATTATATACCCTGAATTTAGCTTGATCTTCTGTAAAATGATTTAGCCTGTTATATCCCTTACTCGTTTCTTCGTCTCGTAGAACTGCATGACGATGGCTAAATGTACCACGCTGCACATCTTGTCCACTCATACGTACAATATTACCTTCCAGTAACAAAGAGCCATAAGCCATTAGTTCGCCTGTTGACCAATCAATCTTTTGTTCTGTTTCTAGCAATTTAATCTTCTCTTGAATTAGCTTTTCTACCTTCTTCAATGGCTTGAAAGTGTCAGGCCATTTCATTAATCCTTCGAATAACAAGTAAGCTGCATCAGACGGAATTGAGGTATCTGGGGAGTAATCGAAATCTGACGACTTTGCTTTTAACATAGATTCCCAAACAATCTCAGGTTTCTGAGCTTTGTAAGGCAATGGAGATTGTTTTACTTCATCCAGACGCTCCTGCAAGTCTGCCCAGAACTTTTGTTCCATTTCTTTTGCTAATACTTGCGCAGAAGGCTCTCCGTTTTCCAAAAGAAACTTCACGTATTGCTCACGAGGATTGGAATGTTTGTCAATTAAAGCATACAACTGTGGTTGAGTATATTTAGGATCATCTCCTTCATTGTGACCGTGCTTACGATAACAAACCATATCAACGAAAATGTCCTTATTAAACTCCTGACGATATTTAGCAGCAATCTCAGCACAACGTACTACTGCTTCTGCATCGTCACCATTCACGTGCAACACGGGCGCTTGCACCATGGAAGCTACAGATGTACAATAGTCAGCAGTTCTTGCATCTTCAAAATCGGTCGTAAATCCAATCTGGTTATTAATTACAAAGTGAATGGTCCCTCCGGTATAATAGCCCTTCAGGTTACTCATCTGCAATACTTCATATACAATACCTTGTCCCGCTACAGACGCATCTCCATGAATAAGTACAGGCAATATTTTATCGAAGTCACTATCATATAAAACATCTGCCTTAGCCCTGGCAAACCCAACAACAACTGGATTTACTGCTTCAAGATGAGAAGGGTTTGGCATCAATTTCAAGTGAATTTCTTTATTGTTTGGTGTAGTTACTTCGCTACCGTATCCCATGTGATACTTTACATCTCCACTACCCATTGTTTGATCCATCACAGCAGTACCTTCAAACTCACTGAATATTTGCTCATACGTCTTGCCAAGAATGTTTGCCAACACATTCAACCTGCCACGGTGTGCCATACCAAATACCACTTCTTTTACGTCGTAATCAGCAGCGGTATTTATGATAGCATCCAAAGCAGCAATTGTAGTTTCACCACCTTCTAAGGAGAACCTTTTCTGGCCTATATATTTAGTATGTAAGAACTTCTCGAAAATAACCCCTTGATTAAGCTTTTCTAAGATTCTTCTTTTCTTATCTAATTCTACAGGAGCGAAGAAACTCTTTTCCATTTCATTGGTCAACCAATCTACTTTCTTTTGGTCACTGATGTATTTAAATTCTATCCCAACATGGTTTGCATATACTTTTTGAAGGTGCGCAAGAATATTTCTCAAGGTAGTTGCCCCCAAACCAATAATACTGCCTGCTTTATAAACAGTATCCAAATCCTTTTCTGACAAGCCAAAGAAACTTAAGTCTAAGTTTGCGCAGCGATCTTTCCTTTCACGTATAGGATTTGTTTTGGCAATCAAGTGTCCCTTGTTCCTATATCCTAATATTAAGCGATAGACCCTAATTTCCTTCATCCAGTAGTCTATAACATCGCTTGGAGATTCGCTGACTGAACTTGCCGAACCATTTGCAACCGCAAAGTCAAATCCTTCAAAAAACTTCTTCAAATCGGGGTCGATGCTACTAGAATCTTTAAGAAAATCCTGATATAGGTTTTCTATGTAACTAGGGTGGGAGTTTGTGATGTACGAAAAATCCTTCATTGTGGCCTATTATTCTTCTTAAACTAATAAATTTCGTGGCAAATATCGTAATCTAACGCATTGTAACTTCATTATTTCTGAAACTGTTTCCAACTTTTTTATAAAAAACGTTGTAGGTGGAAAACTCTTTTAAATAAAAAACAATAAATATTTCCTTGAATGAAATCAACTCCCTACATTTGCACTCCGAAAATTATTTTTAATATGGCAAATCATAAGGCTACCAAGAAAGATACAAGGCAAGCGACAAAACGTAACGAAGCAAATCGTTACTATGGCAAAACAACCCGTAATGCAATTCGTGACTTGAAAACAAAGGTTGGTACTTCAGAGTTTAGTGATAAATTACCCAACGTAATATCTCAAATAGACAAATTAGCTAAAAGAGGCATTATTCACAAGAATAAAGCTGCTAATTTGAAAAGCAAATTGGCAAAGAAAGCAAATGCAGCTAAAGCTGTTGCTTAGTTGTAACTTCACTTTTCACAAAAGGCTCAACTAATTATCTAATTAGTTGAGCCTTTTTGATTTTCACCCATAAAAAACAATAAAGGCTAATTCTGAATAGGTAATTTAAATTTACAATAAACCTCATTCCTAAGCCATTCTGTAGCTGGTGATATTTATAATTTCTCTGATTAAATGAGCCTAATACCCTGTCCTACCACCACTAACTAAATTGCTTCAGTAAGTACTGGTAACACTTCCACCCTCCTGAAGCTATTTTTCAATCAGATAACATTAACCCTTTAATTGAATATTTGTCAACGTTTAGAAAAAACAGCTACAGGTTTTGCCCTTAATCGAAGGGTAGAGCTACATGCACATTACTAGAGAATATTTTTACAAAAGGGCTGCAAGGCATTAAGCAATAAACAGTTGTAGTTTGCAGGGCATAAAGTAATAATTTATAGGGTTGTGCTTTACAATCTTTGTAGTGGCGCAAACGCTATTTATGGCATTTTGCACAGTTAATTGTAACAACCAAGGCACAATTAGCATTGCACAAGCCCTGTAAAATAGTAACTATTTTACAGAATTAGCTAGAGTTGCGTTTGGGTTACTAAAGACCGAAAGAATATAGAACCCATTCGTAATGGCAATTAGCCCCATACAAATTCATGAAACAGGCTTAGAGGCATTTATAGGCTAGTTGGGTTTAGTATTTCCTGTAAAACAATAGTAATACTTGGGAGTAAAGATAGGTCATAGTCGTTTATTGCTGTTGGTGTAGAACACCCAACATCGACGAAGTGTGGGCTTCGGAATACAAACAAGGGCAATAAGAATATTCAAACTTTAGTAACGACCAGTCCATGACGGAGTCATGAACAAGTTCCAGACATTCAGGAGCTAGTGGGGTTCGTTCAACAGGTTTTTCATTGCATGCCCTCCGGGCGCAATGAAAACCTAGATGTTGGTAGCAGTTTTATTCAGCTAATCGATTAATTAAATCCATTCTTTCGTGAAGAATTCTAATGACTTCTATTTCAACTCCTAATAATATGCTATAAAAGATTATATGGTTACCTGTTTTTAGTCCAAACAAATGTCTACTTATTTCATTGTAGCTTTTTCCAATATTTGGATTTTCTGCAATTAGCTTACACGAAGATTTAATTGTTTGATAATATTTTTCAGCTTGATTCTCTTACCATTGAGTTTTTGTGTAGTTCCAGATATCAT
>CAISCV010000301.1 GCA_903883945.1 uncultured Chitinophagaceae bacterium
ATATTTTTCTCAAAGGGTTAACCGCAGTGGCGTTTTAAGTACGAAGCCTGCCGGCTTTGAGGCAAAAAGATTCTAAAAGCGACATTTATTCAATCTTGCAACAACTTTTCAATAAATTAAATTTAGATGCGTTTGCCCTGTTTGTGTGATAAGCAAAGGCTCTTATTTTCGCAACAAATCTTTAACAATTTAAAACAGTAAAATGAGAAAACAAAAAGTGTTACTCACCCTAATCGCAATGCTAGTTCTAAACTTTTCAAGTTGGGCTGCGATTTTAATTCCAAAGGCTGAGTTAGTAAGTAAAGTTGATACAGCTGAAAAGCATCAGCTATCTAAAGAGGTGCAACTGAATAATGCTCAACTGAATTTGCTTTCGGGTATGACAACAGAGAAGTATGAGACTCTTAGGGGTAGAAAACTAAATTTCTTTGAAAGATTTGCTTTTAACGCGTCAAAGAAGAGATTGAAAAAAATGCTCACCTTAAATGCGCACAAGGATGAACCAAATATACTTTCGAAGATAAGTTGGTTTGGAAAGGGACTGTTATTGGGACCATTGGCATTGTTGGTGGGATATCTCTTCTTGAAAGATGATGACAGGGAGCTGATAAAATGGATATGGTATGGCTGTATCGGGTTTGCTGCTATTGTTGCAATAATATTACTAGCTTAATTTTTTCTTACTCAATACTAAAAGTGCAGCTTCCCCTATTAGGTTGGCTGCACTTTTAATTTGTACCTCAACTAGAATACTTACACCTTATCCTCAATTGTTAAGACTTCCGCAGGATGATTGTGTCTAATAGTCAAACCTGGGTTTAATTATAATATGCTAAAATAAAAGCCCCGCTAATATTGCATTTGGTCTAAGCATAAGTAGATAAAAGAAATAGCTTAGATTGTATACCCAACACTCAAAACAGACAGTTTCAAACCAGCAACTTTCAACAGTGCCGTGCCGCATGCTTCTATGGATGCACCTGTTGTAATGACATCATCAATCAGAATGATGTGTTTCCCTTTTATTTTGCTGTCATCTGTCACCGCAAAAGCTTGTTCCACATTGTCCCATCGGTTACTTACATTCTTATTAGTCTGTGTTTCGGTATAAATAATCCTGCTGATGGCATCGTTGATGATGGGTTTCTTCCAGACACTTACAATGCCTTCACAGATCATTTGCGATTGATTGTATCCTCTTTTTGCTTCTCTTTTGGGGTTTAATGGAAGGGGAATTAAGGCATCAACTGTATTGAATCTATTAGTGTCGAGTAACTGATAGCCCAATAGCTTCCCTAAGTAATGCCCCATCTGTCGATTGCTCTTATATTTTAATTGATTGATAAGATGTTGCAATAAACCGTCTTTTGAAAAGTAGAAGCCTGCCCCAGCTTGTTCCACTTTTATACGACCATAAAACCGCTTTTCCAACGGATTGAGAGCAGCCGCTACAAAACCTGTTTCTGGTAACTCGTTTAAGCATTTAGCACATAGAAAGCTATCGTCATTCAGTATATCTGTGCCGCAACCCTCGCAGTTGTGTGGGAAAATGAGGTGAAGGAAATTTGAAAGAAGGGACTTAAGCATAATTGATAATTGATAAAATTACTTTTATTACTTCATTGTGCTTCTTTCTGTCTTTGATTATTTGTAACAATTACCCTAAAACAACAATTGATACACTTCATGCACCTGCCCGGCTGCTACTATTTGTATTTTGAATGATTTTGGATCGAAGCTTTTCTTGTTGTATTTACTAACGATTATCTTCTCAAAGCCCAGCTTTTCTGCTTCGGCAATGCGTTGTTCTATCCGGTTCACCGCTCGTATCTCTCCATTCAAGCCTACTTCGCCTGCAAAGCAAACATGTTGGGGTAGGGGGACATCTTCGTAGCTGCTTAATAGGGCACAGATAATAGCAAGGTCAATGGATGGGTCTTCTACTTTCAGTCCACCAGCTATGTTCACAAATACATCTTTCGTTCCAAACAGGAATCCACCTCGCTTTTCTAATACGGCTAACAGTAGTTGCAAGCGTCTTAGGTCGAACCCACTCACTGTTCGTTGAGGTGTGCCATAAACGCTTTGGGTTACTAATGCTTGCACTTCAATCAGCAACGGACGCATCCCCTCTAAGGAGGCAGCGATGGCACTTCCGCTTAGTTGTTCTTCCCGTTGGGTAATTAATATTTCTGATGGATTAGATACTACCCGCATTCCCTCTCCCGTCATTTCATAGATACCCAATTCAGAAGTACTACCAAACCTATTCTTCAACGTTCTAAGAATTCGGTAGGCATAATGACGGTCTCCTTCAAACTGCAACACCGTATCTACCATGTGTTCCAATATCTTGGGACCCGCAATATTGCCGTCTTTTGTAATGTGCCCTATCAGGAAAACCGGGGTGTTTGTTTCTTTGGCAAACCGCTGAAACTCAGCGGCACACTCTCTTATCTGGCTGATACTTCCTGCTGAGGAGTCTAATATATTCGATTGGATGGTTTGGATGGAGTCTACAATGACCATTTGGGGTTGTAGCTTTTTTATCTCTTCAAATATAGCTTGTACGGATGTCTCAGTTAACAGATAGAAGTTTTTATTCTCCATCTTCAATCTGTCGGCACGCATTTTAATCTGCTGTTCGCTTTCCTCCCCACTTATGTAAAGTACCTTTATTTCGCTCATCATCAGTCCGTGTTGCAGAAACAACGTACTCTTTCCAATACCAGGTTCTCCGCCAACCAAAACAATGCTTCCTGGTACAATGCCACCACCCAAAACCCTGTTTAACTCTGCGTCTTTGGTTACTATTCGCACTTCTTCCAATGCGGTAACATCTTGCAAGGCAATTGCTTTGTTCGCTTTTCTGGCACCCACTCCGCTCCAGGTCTGCTCCTTGGTTCCTTTGTCCAACACTTCCTCTACAAAAGTGTTCCACTCGTTACAAGCAGGACATTTGCCTACCCATTTCACACTTTCATAGCCACAGTTGCTACAGAAGAAAGCTGTTTTTATCTTGCTCATCCGGTAAAGATAGAGTGTTGAGATACAAAAATGTTGTTGTGTGAATTACTAAGTACTAAGAGACACATTTAGTTATTTGTTTATGGTTAATTATCTCTGTTTAATGGATATAAAAAATATAAATTTCGTTACCCTGATAGGATGCAATTGTAATACATTATTTGTTCCTGTGAGGACAGGTGTAGTTTGTGAAGTATAAAAAATCTCATTTTAAATTAATCAACCCTATACTACTAAATTTGCTGTAATTACATTGCTTTATGAAACGTAAATTTAGATTACTTGCCCTGTTCTTCGGACTAATCTGCATTGCCGCTACCGTTCAGAATCAAAAGAACGTATTAATTGTCGGAGATTCTATCTCCATCGGCTACACTCCTTTTGTGGTTAAAGCGCTGCAGCCTCAAGTAAATGTGGAACACAATGAGGGCAATGGTGGTTCTACTGTTCGTGGCATACAAAAAATTGAACAATGGATTGGTGGTAAGCAGTGGGATGTGATACTTTTCAATTTTGGCTTACACGACTTGGTCTATGCCGACTCTGCTCGGAAATATGATGTGGTTAATGGCAAAGAGAGTGTTCCTATTGAGCAATACAAAAAAAATCTATCTCAGATAGTAGCTAAACTAAGAGAAACTACGGCTACCCTCATCTTCATAAATACAACAATGGTACCCGAGAACTCTTTAGGAAGAAAGGTAGAAGACCCTGCAAAGTACAACGAAGCAGCAGCAGAAATAATGAAACAGAATGGCATTAAAGTGATTGACTTATATACTCTTTCCAAAACAGTACATCCAGCTAATTTCCCTCCGAAGTCCAATTCCAGCAATGTGCATTATTCTGAAAGTGGCTACGAACAGTTAGCAACTCCAATTATAGAAGCCATCAGAAAAGCCCTTTAATCAAATTAGAATCATGATAAAGAAAGGACTAATCATTTGCTTGCTTACCAGCATATTCACCACATCATTTGCAGGAGACTCTACCTATCTAAAGTGCTTAGCTACCTTAAAAGATAGTATCCTGTCTAGAGGAGAATGGGCATTAAAGCAATCTCCTTTTACCGTTACTAGTTTCCATTGCACTAGGTCTGCAGGGGGCAAACACGACTTTTACTCGGAAGGCGATTATTGGTGGCCCGACCCAAACAATCCGGATGGCCCCTATATACAGCGGGATGGCATGACTAACCCCAACAACTTCGTAGAAGACAGGAAGGCATTGATACGATTTAGTCAGATAATGGGGGCTTTAGGTTCTGCTTATTTGCTTACACACAAAGACATGTATGTTAAGCAAGCTGTTACCCACCTCAAAGCTTGGTTTGTGGACACCGCAACCTTAATGAATCCTTCCTTATTATATGCACAGGCAATAAAGGGCAAAGCAACTGGCAGAGGAACGGGCATTATAGATATGATTCAGATGATGGAGGTTGCAAAAAGCGTGGAAGCGATGGAACCCTCCAAACAAATGGATGCCCACATCCTTGCTAAAGTAAAACAGTGGTTTACAGATTATCTCACCTGGGTCACCACACATTCCTATGGTATAGATGAACGCGATGCAAAAAACAACCACGGCACTTGTTGGGTGATGCAGGTGGCTGTGTTTGCTAAGTTTACAAACAATCTCCCTTTAATTGGCTATTGCAAGAATCGTTTTAAGACCGTTCTATTGCCTAATCAGCTAGAGAAGGATGGAAGTTTTCCTTTGGAGATGAAACGTACAAAACCTTATGGGTATTCCTTATTTAATCTGGATGCAATGACTACAATCTGTCAGGAACTATCCACCCCTGAAGATAACCTATGGGAATACTCTTTGCCCGACGGGCGAAATATGAAGCAAGCAGTTTCATTTATGGCTCCCTTCGTAGCCGACAAAACCAAGTGGTCGCTTAAACCCGATGTAATGTATTGGAACGAGTGGCCTGTGGCGCAACCCTTTTTAATCTTTGGTTATCAGGCATATCATGACAATCAATTATTACAAACCTGGACTACCCTGAACCACTACCCCAATGTGGAAGAAGTAATCAGAAACCTACCTGTAGGAAATCCGTTACTATGGATGAGTCGAGAGTGATGAGTGATGAATTATGAGTAGTAAGTAGTGAGTAGTGAGTAGTGAGAGGTTAATGAATATTGAAAGGCGGGGGTTAATACGCTCAATTTACTATTTACTCTTTTCAGCTTATTACTTATTGCTTACTACTTATTACTTACTACTTATTACTTACTACTTATTCCTAATGCCTTTGACCTTACACCTTATGCCTTACTCCTATTGCCTATTGCCTATCCCCTCTTCCCTCTCTCCACTTAAAACAATTCCGGTTGCGGGTTCTCCTCCTTTGGCAATTCTTCCCATTCCATCTCTACGGTCTTGGAGTAGTTCATCAGTTTGGCACCTATGGCACGCCATCCCATCAGTTCTACCATATCTGCAATCTTAAATTTAGACCGCGTAGCATTGATTCCTGTACCTGCTTTAACGGATAATACCGGTTCTTCGATAGACGTAACCGCTTCCAACATATTACCATCCCCTTCCTTAATGAACAGGTATTTACTCTTTAGGGTAGTCGTTTCAATCCTGAACCGCTTTACATTATATTGTTGTTTGGAATGATCCAGATACACAGCCGTAAAGACCCTGCGTGCATCAAACCGTTCTATCAGTATGATTTTATCCGAATCAAAACGTTGGGTAAGCTCGGTATCTGTTATCTCATACTGACCATCATTGTACATCACCACAATCTTATCATCCCCTTCAAAGCTACCTAGGTAAGTTCCCTTTTCATCAATATTTAAACGTCCAAACTGATCATCAAACCAAAGCTTTCTTCCTGCCAGTGTACTGCGCCCCGCTTCTTTGAAACGTACCGTCTTCACAGGATATTTGGTCACCGTATTACCCTGACTGCTACGCCCCTTTATCTCTAACTCTTCAAAATGATATTCTAATTCTTTGCTGCGTGCGGTACAATTGGGGCTCAGAATTACCTTCACAATCTCTGCTTCTCCATTGGGGTTGGCTGTAAAATAGTGTACCTTACTTTTGTCGTTTCCTTTGGTAAGGTCGTAATCTTTATCGCGGGTAATACCGCTTACATTAAACCGTTTGGCGTAAGAGTTACCCGAATCGCCATCCAGATAAATCATGTTATAGGTGGTACGCTCATCATTCTTTTTAAAGATGGCGATGTAAATAATGTCCTTTCCTACAAATACCTTGTCACCTACCCGCACAATCTTCATGATGCCCCGCTTGGTGAAAACGATGATATCGTCTATGTCGCTGCAATCAAACAGAAACTCTTCCTTCTTTAGCGTAGTACCAATAAAACCTTCCACCCTGTTCACATACAGTTTAGTATTGGCAATGGCAACTTGCTGCACGCTGATGGTATCGAACAATTTAATCTCAGTCTTACGCTCCCTTCCCTTTCCATATTTCTTCAGTAGATTCTCGAAGTAAGCAATCGCAAAGTCGGTAAGATGTGCCAGATCGTGCTGCACCTGTGCAATCTCTGCCTCAATACCTCTTATCTGGTTATTGAGTTCTTCTATATCCAGTTTATAGATTCTTCTAACAGGCTTCTCGGTCAATTTCAACACATCTTCCCTTGTTACCTGTCTTCTCAACATGGGTTGAAAAGGAACAAAGCCTGCCTCTATCGCGAGTATCACCGTTTCCCAGGTCTCGTGCTTTTGTTCTAGTTCCTTGTATATCTTTTCTTCGAAGAATATCTTTTCAAGTGAAGTATAATGCCACTTATCATTCAGTTCGCCTAGCTTAATCTCTAGTTCACGCTTCAATAATCCTTTGGTTCTCTCTACCGAAACAGACAACAACTCCTGCACTCCAACAAAACGTGGTTTATTGCCTTCTATGATACAGGCATTGGGAGACACGCTTACTTCACAATCCGTAAAGGCATACAGTGCATCAATGGTGATGTCCGACGAAATGCCGGGCGCCAGATCCACTTGTACTTCTACATTCTTACCAGTAAACTCCGTTAATTTCTTTATTTTAATCTTCCCTTGGTCATTTGCTTTGGTAATGCTTTCGCATAATTGCGCAACGGTAACGCCAAAAGGAACATCGCGGATAATGAGGCTTTTCTTGTCTAGCTCTTCAATTATGCAACGTACTTTTACCTTTCCACCACGTTTACCATCCTGATAGTTGGAGACATCTACCATACCACCTGTCTGAAAGTCGGGATATAGTTCGAAGGGTTTTCCTTTCAGGTATTTGATGGCTGCCTGAATAATTTCACAGAAGTTATGGGGTAATATCTTGGTCGATAAGCCCACTGCAATCCCTTCTACTCCCTGTGCCAACAATAAGGGAAACTTCATCGGAAGTGTTACGGGTTCATTCTTTCTTCCATCATAACTCAACTGCCATTCGGTGGTTTTAGCATTGAAGGCAACGTCCAACGCAAACTTGCTCAAACGAGCTTCTATGTAACGGGGGGCAGCAGCAGAATCCCCCGTGCGTATATCGCCCCAGTTACCTTGTGTATCTATCAGTAAATCTTTTTGTCCTAAATTAACCAATGCATCACCAATACTTGCATCGCCATGCGGGTGATATTGCATCGCTTGACCAATGATATTGGCAACTTTGTTAAAACGGCCATCATCCATCTCCTTCATAGCATGAAGTATACGACGCTGCACAGGTTTCAGTCCATCTTCCATAGCTGGCACAGCGCGTTCTAGTATTACGTAAGATGCATAATCCAGAAACCAGCTTTTGTATTGCCCCTGAACGCCAGTCTCATTCTCGAATACCCTGTTTTCTACTTTCTCTTTTGCCATGATTAAACAATAACGCTTGGTTACCTAGCGAATTTCACGAAAGTCCTTTATTGTAGCCTATAATGATATTTATTTTTATTAACATTTGGGCAGATGATAGGGAAAAGTGGACTTATCTATGCACATTAGTTGTTTTCGGTTGAAAGAAAGCAACCTTTCGAATTCTAAAGCTAACATAAAACAATACACACCCTCATCCTATCGGCAAACCCATTCGCAATTCTCCTCCTCGGGAGGAGGTAGGAGGTGGGTCTTAAACTAAGAAATGGCAATGAAATAAGATGTGTCCTAACAGTAGCCAATCAATAACACCCCATATTCCCCATGCTGAGTATTCATCCCCCTTTTCCTATTTCATCATAACCAATAGTATAACTTACCCTACCCCTTTTGCTAACTTATCATATCCCTTTTGCTAATTTACCATACCCCTTTTCCCAAGTCAGCATATACCTTTTCCCAAGTCAGCGTATACCTTTTGCTAAGTCAGCGTGTACCTTTTGCTAAGTTACTATATACCTTTTACTAAGTATAGTTAGCCCAACCTATAAAACTTAGGTACTCATTTATAACTACTTATGTTACAGTCTATATCACTTATAAAACCTTTCATAATAACTTATAGTTCCTTTATTGGTAACTTATGTATCCACCCATCTAAAAATGTACTTCTTTTGATGGTAACTTAGGCATCCTCTATTGGTAACTTATAGTTTCTTTGATAATTACTTATAGTTCCTATCATAAGTTTCAAAGGGTATAGAAGTAGAAGTACCCAACTGGCACATGAATGTCTGGAACTAGTTCATGACTCCTTCATGGACTAGCAGTTATTAATGTTTACATATTTTAAAGCCCTGCTAATGTTCCTCAACTAGCTCCTTAATAGTCAAGAGTCTATTGTGTAATTTGGGTTAACTTGCTTTATTTAGTATTTCTAAAAGCTGGTGTAGCTTCTCGGCCAATAGCTTTTTGTGGATTAATTTGGTTTCATAGTCTGCAATTATGGCTGGACTCCCCATTGCCTTTTGCCTTTTGCCTTTTGCCTCTTGCCTCTTGCCTATGGTGCCACCTTATTCCGTAGGCTTCACCTGCAAATACTCCACGTAATAAATCTTCAATAGAATCAGAAAATAAGAGATAATGAGTGGCCCGAATATCAAACCGGTTATTCCAAAAAATCGCAACCCTATTATCACACCCAATACCGTAACCACAGGGTGCACATTCGCCATCTTTTTAGCTAAGGCAAACCGAATGATATTGTCGCTCGATCCAATAACAATCAATCCCCATGCAATCAAGAAGATGCCTTGCCAGATGTGCCCTTGTACAAGAAGATATAACCCCATTGGCATCCATATTAAAGAAGTGCCCACTAACGGAATAATAGAAGCGAAACCCGATATCACACTCCAGAAACTTGCATCTTGTACCCCTGCAATTAAATACGCAATGAATAATAGAATTCCGTGTATGACTATAATAAGCGGTACCACAACAGAGTTACTGAAAGTCTGCACACGTAATTCGGAAGTAAACATCTTCGTCTGACTTCTTTTAAATGGAAGATATAACATAAGAGAGGCTTCCATCCGATCGGTACTTACTATCATGAAGTACAAGAAGAAATACATCATAGTGATGGTGGTAAAAAAGTTGAAACTTGTATTTACAATCGAGGAAATAAACTGTGTGGCAAACGTTTGGATGTTGCCTACCAAACTTGTTACAATATTAATATGATATCGAGACTGAATCATTGCTCCGAAATGTTCAATTGGCTTTATAAAGGTTGTAGGATTTTTTGTGACACTAATTATCTTTTCATAAAGCATTGTCGCCACTAAACCAATGGGCAGCAGAATGATGAAGAAGGAAATGCAAATTACCAATAGCGCTGCTAAACTCTTTTTCCAGTTCCTGCGTACAGTTAGCCAATCTACCAAAGGCTTGCTTAATACGTAGAACATAACCGCCGCAAGGAAAGCAGTAAAGAAATCTAGTAAACTCCACAATAATCCACCTGCAATGACGATGATAATGGTCAACAAAAAAAATCTATTGGGTGTGTATGCCGCGTTATTATTTCTCATAAGGTTGTTGTCAAATATATTAGTGTACTTTTACGAAAATTATTTTATTAAAACATATATATCATGAATAGTAATCAAAAGTTCTGGACTGGCATTTTTCTAGGTGCTGCAGCGGGTGCAGCTATTGCTTTATTCCTCAGTAGCGAAAAGGGCAAAGAGGTTCTTGCAGACGCTAAAGATACTGCCGAAAAGTTTGGCAACGATATAAAAGAAAAATTACAAACCCTCGACAAAGAAATGGATGTTTTGGTAGAAAAAGGAAAAGTTGTTGCTACTGAGATTGAAAATAAAGTACTCGAATCAATTGTTTAAACTATGGAACAAGAAGAACCTTCCTTTTTTGAGGAAAGCCGACAACATCTTGAAGGCTACTTACAAGACAGATTATTACTACTGAAATTACAGACAGCAGAGAAAACTGCACGTGTTGCCGGGCTACTCTTTACCGGAATTGTACTGGCATTACTTAGCTTCTTTGTGCTTTTGTTCCTGAGTATAATGGGCGGGTACTTCTTTGCAAGTCTCACAGGAAGTCTATATATTGGTTTTGGAATCATTGCCGTTTTCTATCTGTTACTCCTTGTGCTAGTAATTATTTACAGAAAGGTACTGATTGAAAAATGGGTAGGGAATACAATTGTTAAAATATTCTTTGAAAAAGAAAAGGAGGAAAATAAAGATGCCAGCAACAATTAATACGAACATCAACTCACTAGATGATATTGCCGCAGCAAAACGAGAGGTAAGAAGCCGAATTAAGTTTAGAGAGGAAGAACTGAAGATGAGGATGGAGCAGTTGCCTCAAGAGACCTTTAAGGCTACCCTTGGATTGGTAGTGCCTGCCTTTATTAATAACAAAATATCCGGACGCACCTGGAACATCATAAAAGATGCAGTAGGGATATTGTCGCCCTTCACCACAGACAAGGCACCGCTTTGGAAGGATGTTGCCAAACAAATTGGCTTGGCAGGACTAGCAAAAATGGCATTGGGGTTGTTTAAGAAGTAGGGCTATACACAAGGGTCCATCCTGCAATACCTTTTGTATATGTTTTCGTAGAGTGGTATAATGTTACTGATGTCAAATTTAAGTGCATGCTGATAAGCCGCTTCTTTCATTGTGTTCAGACGCTCTTCATTATTTAGTATAGATACTGCAAACTCACTCATAGCACTTACATCTCCCACATTCGCCATAAAACCTGTCTTTCCCTGCACTATTACTTCCGGAAGTCCACCTGCGTTGGTACTGATTACAACACATCTTGCAGCCATTGCTTCTAGAGCCGCTAAACCGAAGCTTTCATATTCGCTTGGCAATATAAACAAGTCGCTTACCAGCAGTATCTCTTCAATCTGTTCCTGCTTTCCTACAAAACGGATGTCATCCATCACCCCTAATTCTCTTGCTAGTTCTTCCGTTGCAGATCTTTCAGGACCATCACCTACCATTAGTAGTTTAGCAGGCATATAGCGGCGCACTTCACTAAATATCTTGATGACATCATTCACACGTTTTACCTTTCTGAAGTTACTGGCGTGCACCAATATCTTTTCTCCGTTGGGTGCAATCACCTTCTTGAAAGGATCAATAGGTTTTTTATTGAACCGGCTTACATCCACAAAG
>CAISCV010000302.1 GCA_903883945.1 uncultured Chitinophagaceae bacterium
CATGACCACTAATCATAATGATAGGCACATCAGAGTTTGCCTCGTTAGCCTTCTGCAAAAACTCTATCCCATCTACTTTAGGCATCTTTATATCACACAAAACAAGATCAAAGTTGCCCACCAAAAACTTCTTCAACCCCTCTTCGCCATCTACCGCCTCCTCTACTTTGTATCCTTCACTGCTCAATATTTCTTTCAAAACATTCCTGATAGAGCGCTCATCATCAATAACTAATATACTTGCCATTCCTCAAAATTTTCGCTAAGATAATGTGGTGATGGCATTCTTTTATTTATCCTCCTTTTTTATCACCCCCATTCATACCAGATACCACCTTTTTATTGCACTTTTGCACAATGCAGAACGGGAATAAGTTAAATACTTTCAGGGCTTTCCAGAACCGCAACTATACGTTATACTTCACCGGTCAGTCAGTCTCTCTTATTGGCACCTGGATGCAACGTACAGGCATCAGCTGGGTCGTTTATACCATGACGCATTCCACTTTCATGCTTGGTCTTTCTGTCTTCGCTTCACAATTCCCATCTTTTTTATTCTCTTTGTGGGGAGGGATTCTTTCGGATAGATACAATCGCTACAAAATAATGATTGCTACACAGGCAGCTTCAATGATACAAGCTATTTTACTGGCAATACTCACCCTTACCAATCATTTTGTTGTGTGGCAAATACTTACACTCAGCGTAATACTCGGCATCATCAACGCATTCGATTTACCTGCAAGACAACCATTAGTTCACGAACTTGTGAGCAATAAAGAGGACATTCCAAATGCATTGGCACTCAATTCTTCCATGGTAAATATAGCCCGCTTAGTAGGACCTGCCTTGTCGGGCATTGTTTTAGGCAGCTTAGGCGCAGGCATTTGTTTTCTGATTAATGCCACCAGTTTTGTAGCAGTTATCATTTCTCTACTATTAATAAAACTCCCTGCCTACAAACCTGTACCATCCAAAAACAAGATAGCAAAGGATATTACAGAGGGTTTCGACTACTTAAAAAGAACACCTTCTATCAGCCTAGTATTATTACTTCTTGCAATTCTTAGCCTGCTCATCTTACCTTACGACACCCTTTTACCTGTATTTGCAAAAATTGTTTTTAAAGGCGATGCGACCACTTTTGGATACATCAGCAGCTTCATTGGGTTGGGTGCAATAGGGGGAACAATCTTCTTAGCCTCTCTAAAGCAAGGCGCCAGTCTGAAGTTATTATTACTGATAAACATTACCCTTGTAGGCATTGGATTGATTCTATTTTCACGCATCAGCAATTTTCCATTGGCAATGCTTTTTGCTACCCTATCTGGCTTTGGAGCAATGTCTCAGAATACAATTTGCTTGACCATTATTCAAGTAAAAACAGATGCGGCCATGCGTGGGCGCGTAATGAGTTATGTAGCAATGGCATATTTCGGAATGCTCCCTTTGGGTAGTTTGATTATAGGTGCCATATCCCTAAATGTAGGCGCACCCGATACCTTACTTTTTCAAGGGATTATTTCTCTGATAATAGCAGGTATAGTTGCTGCTTTTTTAAGAAGAGAAAGACTTAAAAAAGAAGACATTGCCCAATTGGAAGAAGCAGAAGAAACAGCATTGGAAGGAATTTAGTCCTTAACCAAAGATTATTTACCACCAGGCACACAACGAAAAAGCACAAGAGTCAATGCTTCAATATTTGTTACCAATGTTTGCACATCCATTTACATTTTTTACTCAACTCTTGCAATTGTTTATACCCAAACTGGAAAATAGGTAGTACCCAAAAACGGGATTAGACTTATTTTGCATAAGGAGGTAATAAGGAACAAGGAAAATATACCTTAATCAAAAAATTTATACCCTTTTTTAACTAAAGCCCCTTATTTAGTTTATCCTATACACTTACTTTTGCCGCTCACCCATCTTTTGGCCTTTTATAAATCAATTAATGAAATTAAAGTTAACCCGTCCAATTGCGTTTATCGATCTAGAAACCACAGGAATCAACATAACCAATGATAGAATATTGGAAATAGCCATTGTAAAAGTAGCAGTAGATGGCACCAAACAAGTAAAACGGAAACTCATAAATCCTACCATACCAATACCACAGGCATCTAGTGATGTCCATGGCATTACAGATGATATGGTAAAGGATGCGCCAACTTTCAAGCAGGTAGCTAATGAAATTAAACAATTTATAGATCATTGTGACTTAGGTGGATATAATAGCAATCGCTTTGATTTGCCTTTATTGATAGAAGAATTCTCTAGAGCAGGTATTGATTTTTCTGTCGAAGGAAAGAAATTAGTAGATGTCCAAAAGGTTTTTCACCTGATGGAACAGCGTACACTAAGCGCAGCGTACAAATTTTATTGCAATAAGAACCTCGAAGGAGCACACGGCGCAGAAGCTGATGCAACTGCAACATGGGAAATTTTAGAAGCTCAGGTAGATCGGTACCCCGCTATTGGCGAAACCTTGGAAAGTATTGTGAAATTTACTGGCGAAGATGATATTGTTGACTTCGCTAGACGTTTTGTAAAAGATGCGAAAGGAATTGAAATCTTCAACTTTGGAAAACACAAAGGAAAAACAGTGGCTCAGGTGCTTAAAGAAGAGCCACAATACTACGATTGGATGATGAAAGGAGACTTCGCACTAAACACAAAACAAAAATTAACAGAAATACTTAACAGGACTTTATTAAAGAAATAATTTCGGCTTGCACTTTTGCAACTAATTACGAAAAATATTTGTCTTAAAATAGATACTTGCCATTATTAGTAAAATATACCCTTACAATTGAAAAAAATAGTAATCATACCTACTTATAATGAGAAAGAAAACATTTCTCAAATTATAGCCGCTGTGTTCAATCAAAATGCAGACTATAATGTACTCATTATAGATGATGGTTCACCAGATGGCACTGCTCGTATCGTCAAAGACCTGATGAAACAATTCCCCAATCAATTATTTATCGAAGAACGAGTGGGTAAATTAGGGTTGGGAACAGCATATATACACGGTTTTAAATGGGGTTTGGAAAATGGATATGACTATATCTTCGAAATGGATGCAGACTTTTCTCATAATCCCAAAGACCTGGAAAACTTATATAAAGCATGCTATGAAGGTGGTGCAGATGTGGCAATTGGTAGCAGGTATGTACCTGGAGGAAAGATAGAAAACTGGCCGTTCGATCGTCATTTCTACTCAAAAGGAGGTGCAATATTTACAAGATTAGTTACCTGGATGCCCATCAATGACCCTACTGCTGGCTTTATGTGCTATTCACGAAAAGTATTGGAAGCTATCAATCTTGATGCAATTCTCTTTGTGGGCTATGCTTTTCAGATAGAAATGAAATTTGCATGTTGGAAACTAGGTTTCAAAATAAAAGAAGTACCTATTACTTTTATTGATAGAA
>CAISCV010000303.1 GCA_903883945.1 uncultured Chitinophagaceae bacterium
CACAGCAGATTTTTACGCCATTAATAATCTCATTGTCCCACAGCTTTTGCTTAAAAAGAGGTATACTCTTTTTGTATCAGCTACAATAATAATAATTGCCCTTTCAGCATGGCTAAGGTCTTTGGTAGCAATACAAATGAACCAGTATTTTTTTCATGTAACGCCAATTGATTTTAGCACATTATATTTAAATTCAGTAGTTAATATTTCTCTTTGGGTGTTGTTGGTTACAATAGTAAAAATGTTAATTGACAGGATACAAACCCAACACCAATTAGACCTGTTAGAGAAAGAACGGATAAAAAGTGAATTGGATTATTTAAAGGCGCAAATCAATCCTCATGCACTTTTTAACTCTCTGAACACTATTTACGGACATATCGATAAAAGCAATCAAGTCGCCAGAGATATACTCTTACAGTTTTCCGAATTATTAAAGTACCAACTCTATGAATGCGGGGCAGAAAAAGTAGATTTGGAAAATGAGATAGCGTACATAAAAAATTATGTTGCTTTTCAACAATTGCGGAAAGATGACAAATTGGTCGTAAATACCGACATGGAGAATATTACGCCAGGATTAAAAATTGCCCCGCTTTTGATTGTAGTGCTAATTGAAAATGCTTTCAAATTTGTCAGCAGCTTTTCTGACAAAGAAAATAAAATTAACATCAAAATATTTACAAAAGAAAACCTGTTGCATTGCTCTATTATCAATACAAAAGAAATGCAACAAAATAGAACGAATATAAATTCGAGAGGAATTGGGATAGTGAATTTAAAAAGAAGGTTAGAATTGTTGTACGCCGAAAAACATACACTTAGCGTGAATAATGAGCAATTTTTTTATGAAACAAATTTATCGATAGAATTAAGATGAAACTAAAATGTATCATAATAGACGATGAGCCAATTGCAAGGAAAATATTGCAAGAATTTATTGAAGAGATAGATTTTTTGGAATTGGCAGGGCAGGTAGAAAACCCTTTGAAGGCAATGCTGTTGTTAAATGATAATGACATTGACTTGATTTTTTTAGACATCAATATGCCTAAAATTAGCGGGATTGATTTTCTAAAAAATTCAAAAACCAGTGCAAATGTTATTATGACGACGGCTTATGCTGAATATGCCATTGAAGCCTACGGATTAGATGTGTTGGATTATTTAATAAAACCAATCGCCTTTGACAGATTTTTGAAAGCCTGTAACAAAGCGAAGGAAATAAATACATTAAGAAAAAACATACAAATACAACCCAACAATCTTAACGACCATTTTTTTATTAAATGCAACAATCAAATTGAGAAAGTTTTGTACCATGATTTGTTGTATGCAGAAGCGATGTTGAATTATGTGATGTTGTACACAAATTCAAAAAAAATGATGGTCTATGTTACCATCAAAAACTTAGAAGAACAATTGCCTGTCGACATCTTCATTAAAGTTCACAAATCTTTCATTGTGAACAAAACCAAAATAAAGAGTATAGAGGGCAATATTTTGGACATCGGAAATGAAAAGATTACAATCAGCCAAAGTTTACGAGAAAAAGTTATTGCAGAAATTGTAAAAGACAAAATGATAAAACGTTGACAGAAAACAGCACACAACAAAAGTATTGGCAAAAGCTGGGCAGACGGAAGTATAATTGGCGGTTTTTTCATTGCTCAGCTTGGGTTCGGGCGGGACAAACAACACTGAACTTTTTGTTCTTAACTTCGACAAAATATTTTCAATCATCAGCGGTTGTGGGCAGACGGAAGTCTATTTCCCAGCCTTCGCCAATACCTGGTCGTTGTGTACCATACTACTAAACACCCTACTAAATTGTAAGAACTGACAAATATGAAATTCGAGCTGACAAACATGCGTATAAAAGTTACGGACATTCAATACCTTAATGACTTAAGAGCTGTTGCAAATAAATTAGGAAAAAACAGTCTTAAGCAAAGAGACTATAGTAAGAAAAACGGAGCAAAATATAGTTTGACTAGTGCAATAAAGAGATTTGAAAATTGGGACACGCTGTTGAAAAAAGCTGGACTTGAGGGTGAAAAGAGTTTAAAGGGAATGGAATATGGTGAGAAAGAAATAAAAGACGAAGTCTTGTTAGCAGACCTTGTTAGGTTAGCGAATGAGATTAACAATCCGAATATCACAATCAGCGACTATGATAAGTATGGGAAATATTCAGCAGTGACAATGAGTGCAAGATTTGGGAGTTGGAACAAAGCAAAAGAAAGGGCAAATCTTGAAGTAAAATACATAACAAATAACTCGAATGAGGATTTGTTTCAGAATATTCTTGACTTGTGGACGCTTCTCGGCAGACAACCAAAGTATGGAGAGGTAATTAGTCCTAATTCTAAGTTTAACGGCTCAACTTACGCAAGACGATTTGGTTCTTGGCGAGCCGCTTTAGCAGCGTTTATTGATTATGTTAATTCTGAAAATAATGATGAAGAAATTGCAGATAGCGACACGCCATTAATCCCAATCAATATTTTAGCTGTCAAGTCTAAAGAAATACAAAAAGAAATAAAAATAAAACGAACACCGCGAGGAATAAATTTAAGACTTCGTTGGACAATACTTAAAAGAGACAATTTTTCGTGCACAAAATGTGGACGTTCACCTGCAAAAGACCAAAGTATTATTTTACACGTTGACCATATTATTCCCTGGAGTAAGGACGGTGAAACAGTAATTGATAATCTGGAAACATTATGTGAAGGCTGCAATTTAGGGAAGAGTGATCTACTTTGACAACGCACTGCACGACAAGTACGGCACACAACAAAAGTGTTTAGTAAAGTGCTTGCAGACGGAATAAATTCAGCAATTGTGCTTTCTTTTAGCAGTAGTTTCGACCGAACATTCTTGTTAAGCACCTTCCCAAACA
>CAISCV010000304.1 GCA_903883945.1 uncultured Chitinophagaceae bacterium
CAAATACAAAAAAGACAGGTGTTTGAGTAGATTTTTCGATTGAAAGCATAATATTTTATGTCGAAAGAGAATAAATCAATCAAAAGCTTGTATTTGAAGTAGTTGAGAATTGCAGTAGAGTTCTATTGCAAAATCTGGGTTGAAGGGAAGATTCAGTTTCCAAAAAAGTAAGTATTAGTTCAGCCTTATAGATTCAATAAAAAATGGATAAAAAAATTATCCCCAATTAAAAATCAACCGTAGTCAAAGAAAAAGGGCTGATTCAATCGAATGAAACAGCCCTTTTATTTAATTAATCATCAGATTAATATTATTCATTCTCATCAAATGCTAATATTTCTCTAGTGGCAGCCAATAATTCATATTCTTCCTTGCTACCTACAATAATATTGTCAAACTCACGCATACCAGTTCCCGCAGGAATCAGATGCCCTGTAATAACATTCTCTTTCAATCCAAGCATATAATCAGCCTTACCTTGTATAGCGGCAGTACTCAATACCTTGGTTGTTTCTTGGAACGAAGCAGCAGAAATCCAGCTCTTCACGCCCAATGAAGCCTTGGTGATACCCAACAATACAGGTTGTGCTGTAGCAGGACGTGCATCTCTTACTTCTACTAGTTTCTTATCTGATCTTCTCAAGATAGAATTTTCTTCTCTCAATTCACGTACTGTTACAATCTGACCAGCCCTGTACTTAACACTTTCTCCTGGAATAGTTACCACTTTCTTGTCGAAGATTCGGTCGTTCTCTTCGATAAAGTCGAATTTATCTTCCAAATCTTCTTCTAAGAACTTAGTATCACCTGCATCTACTATCTCCACCTTCTTCATCATCTGGCGAACGATAACTTCTACGTGCTTATCGTTAATCTTCACACCTTGCAGACGATATACTTCCTGAATTTCATTTACCACATACTCTTGTACTGCAAATGGCCCTCTGATATTTAATATATCGGTAGGCGCAATCTGACCATCAGATAATGGAGCACCTGCTTTAACGAAGTCAGCATCTTGTACCAGAATCTGACGAGACAATGGAACCAGGTATTTCTTGGTAACGCCATCCTTACTTTCTACAGAAATCTCACGGTTACCACGTTTGATATTACCAAATGTAACCACCCCATCAATTTCGCAAACTACAGCAGGGTTACCAGGGTTTCTTGCCTCAAACAATTCTGTTACACGTGGAAGACCACCCGTAATATCACGAAGTTTACCCAACACACGTGGTATTTTTACCAATATCTGACCCGCTTTTACTTCCTCGCCTTCTTCGATAGCAATGTGGCTACCAACAGGTAAGTTGTAATGCTTAGAATCTTTTCCATCAACGATGATGGTAGGAATCTTGGTTTTATCCTTAGTTTCAATAACCACTTTCTCGCGGTGACCAGTTTGTTCGTCACTTTCCTCACGGAAGGTAACGCCATCCAATACCGCATCAAAACGAACAGTACCCGCTTGCTCAGCAACAATAACATTGTTAAACGGATCCCAAGTACAAATTACTTCGCCCTTAGTTATCTTAGTACCATCTTTTACTTGTAAGGTAGAACCGTAAGGAACGTTATTGGTAATTAACAAACGGTCGTTCTTCACATCCATTATTCTCACCTCACCTGTACGACCAATAACCACCTGTACTTTGTTTCCTTCATTGTTTAAAGCAGTAACGGTACGCAAACCATCGAACTGAACAGTACCATCAAACTTAGCATTCAATGAACTTTCGATAGACGCACTACCCGCAACACCACCCACGTGGAAGGTACGAAGTGTTAACTGTGTACCCGGCTCACCAATTGATTGTGCAGCAATAATACCTACTGCATCACCACGTTGTGCCAGGTAACCTGTTGCCAAGTTCTTACCATAACATTTCACACAAACCCCTCTCTTAGCCTCACAAGTTAATACCGAACGTATTTCTACCGATTCTATTCCTGCATCTTCAATAGCAACTGCCGTATCATGAGATATTTCTACCCCTGCATAACAGATAATTTCTCCACTTAAAGGATCTAATACATCATGTAGAGACGTACGACCTTCAATTCTGTCAGATATATTTTCAATTACATCTTCATTATCTTTCAATGCTGTAATTGCAATGCCACGTAGTGTACCACAATCATCCTCAGCAATTACCACATCTTGCGCGACATCCACCAAACGACGAGTTAGATAACCCGCATCTGCTGTTTTTAACGCTGTATCCGCCAAACCTTTTCTAGCACCGTGTGTAGAGATAAAGTAATCTAATACATTCAATCCACCCTTAAAGTTAGATAGAATCGGGTTTTCAATTACCTCACTTCCACTACTACCACTCTTACGAGGTTTTGCCATCAATCCACGAATACCCACCAACTGTTTAACCTGAGTTTTACTACCACGGGCTCCACTGTCTAGCATCATAAACACAGAGTTGAATCCTTGTTTATCAGTAGCCATTTCATGAATAAGGGCTTCGGTAATACGCATATCCACACGACCCCAAATATCAATTACCTGATTGTAACGCTCATTATTGGTAATAAGACCCATGTTATAGCTTTCCCAAACTTCTTCTACTTCACCCTTAGCGTTTTCAAGCAATTCTTGTTTAATTTCAGGAACAATCAAGTCATTCACGCTAAAGCTCAATCCACCACGGAATGCCATACGGAATCCTAGTGTTTTAATCTCATCTAAGAATTTCGCGGTAGTAGGTACATTGGTAATCTTGATGATCCCCCCAATAATTTCTCTTAAACTCTTTTTAGTTAATAATTGATTGATATATCCTACTTCTTTTGGCACAAACTGGTTGAATAGTACGCGTCCAACAGTAGTGTCTATTATTTTCTTTACCAATTCACCCTTCTCACGAACGTTTGTTCTTAATTTGATATTAGCATGCAAATCAACAACACCTTCATTGTAAGCGATTACAACTTCATCTATGTTGTAGAAAGTCATTCCACCTCCCTTAATTGGTTCTTCTGGAGTAGACACTTTACCCTTAGTAATGTAATACAAGCCCAATACCATGTCCTGAGAAGGAAGGGTGATAGGGGTACCATTTTGAGGATTAAGAATGTTGTGAGAAGAAAGCATCAACAACTGTGCTTCCAAAATAGAGGCGTTGCTCAATGGAACGTGAACCGCCATCTGGTCACCATCGAAATCCGCATTGAAGGATGCAGTAACCAATGGGTGCAACTGAATAGCCTTACCTTCTACCAACTTAGGTTGGAAAGATTGTATAGACAAACGGTGCAAAGTAGGGGCACGATTCAGCATGATAGGATGCCCCTTTAATATATTTTCGAGAATATCCCAGATAACAGCTTCTTTCTTATCCACTAATTTCTTAGCAGACTTAACCGTTTTCACGATTCCTCTTTCTATTAGTTTTCTAATAACAAATGGCTTAAACAATTCGGCAGCCATATCCTTAGGAAGTCCACACTCATGCATCTTCAAATCTGGCCCTACCACGATAACCGAACGACCAGAATAATCCACACGCTTTCCTAACAAATTCTGACGGAAACGACCTTGTTTACCTTTTAGTACATCGCTTAATGATTTCAAAGCACGTCCACCTTCTGCCTTAACAGCGTTAGACTTACGAGAGTTATCAAACAAGCTATCAATTGCTTCTTGAAGCATACGTTTTTCATTACGTAAGATTACTTCAGGCGCTTTAATTTCCAATAACCTTTTTAAACGGTTATTACGGATAATAACACGACGATATAGATCATTTAAATCAGAAGAAGCGAAACGGCCACCATCCAAAGGAACTAGCGGACGAAGTTCTGGTGGAATAACAGGCACATACTGCATTACCATCCACTCTGGGCGGTTGGTTATACGGTCTGTGCTTTCACGGAAGCCTTCTACTACGCTCAAACGCTTTAAAGCATCGGCTTTACGTTGTTGAGAAGTTTCGTTGGCAGCAGCATTACGTAAAGAGAAGCTAAGTTCGTCTAGATCTAATCTTTCCAATAGACCCTGAACCGCTTCAGCACCCATCTTAGCGATGAATTTCTGAGGATCATCGTCAGACAAGAACTGGTTGTCCTTAGGTAAAGTATCTAATAAGTCTAAGTATTCTTCTTCAGCTAACAAATCGCCAGGAGCCAGGTTCTCCTTGATACCACCTTGTATTACTACATAACGTTCGTAGTAAATGATGCTTTCTAATTTCTTAGAACTCATTCCCAATAGGTAACCAATTTTGTTTGGAAGACTCTTGAAGTACCAGATATGTACTACAGGCACTACTAATTTGATGTGTCCAAGGCGTTCGCGACGAACTTTCTTTTCAGTAACTTCTACACCGCAACGGTCACAAACGATACCCTTATAACGAATACGTTTGTACTTACCGCATGCACACTCATAGTCTTTTACCGGACCAAATATTCTTTCGCAAAACAATCCATCACGTTCAGGCTTATATGTCCTGTAGTTGATTGTTTCAGGCTTCAACACCTCGCCAAAGCTTCTTTCTAAGATGCTGTCGGGTGAAGCCAAACTAATTGTGATTTGTGAAAAAGTTGATTTGGGACGATTGTCTCTTTTGATAGCCATATCTAAAATTGCAATTTTTGCTAAGTTGAATCTGAGTTATTTCGAAATAACCCACCTACCCTAAAATGAATAGGTCGGCGAAGGTAAGGGATGCATTCTAATTATGAAAAGTAAAATTTCGCAAATTGGAAATATTAACTATTTCATTGACTTATTCATATCATTTTTCTTGATTTAGAAAAGTTTAAACCCAATTAACGACCTCGAATAATGGACCATAGAAAATTATCAAGGCTAATATTAGATGTCATCATTTACTTTTATTTCTAAAGAAGTGATTCTATTTATGTGTTTCACTATAGTTGACGTATGCTTTTTAAGGATTGTTTTATGATCTGCAATCAGATTAAAAAAATGAAATGTACCCCCTGTATAGTATTTCCATCTTATTCCATGATTTGCTAATTGGCTTTGGTGCCTGCTAGCTTGAAAATAAATGCAATTATTTACAGATGTCTTTATTTTTATATTTTCAAGTAAATAGTTGAACCCCTTTTTGGATAGATCACGCAATTCACTATTTGTTCTACTTGTTTTTTTCTCTTGCTTTTTCTCAAAATATCTTTTTATAATAAATAATGGGAAAGAGAAATCTTTGTATACTATCATGTGTCGATAAATTGTTTTTAAGTTCCCGAGAATTGATTTATCTATCACTTGTTCCCCATCATCAAAATAAGTAAATGTATCTATCAGTACACAGTATGATATTTTGGGCAACAGACAGGCTAAGTGGTGAGCAATAAATCCATCGAAGCTAAATCCAAGTACAACAGACTGTTTTTCCTTATCTACAACCTCCATCATCTGGTCTAATATTATTTGATAAGACCTCTCTATAGTAAAACACTTTTTTGAATCATAATAAATGCAAATTAAGTTGAAATTTTCCCTTAAAGTACTATTAATAAACTGATTATAATCTGGCACAATGCCCATTTGACCAATCAGGATATAAAGATTTCTTTTTGCTTCATCATATTGGTTTATGTTTTCATGGGTTACAATCTTTAAAGGTTTTTTGCTAGTATATAAGAGATATTTATTAAGTGTATTGGGTGTTGGATTAAAAAAAAATTGAATGTAGGGAAATTCATTTCCAACTTATTCTCAATTTCTACTGCACATAATAAACTTGTAAAAGAGTCCCCACCTAACTCGAAAAAGTTACTATCTGCATTTATTTCATTTATTTTGAGTGTTTTTTTATAAACATCTATTATTTCGCTCATATACCCAATATCGTTATTTTCAGTGGTAACGATTGTTTCATTTTGTGACTCGGCTAATGTTTGTTTTTCTAATAATTTGCGATCTATTTTCCCAGAATGTGTCAAAGGAAAACTATCTACTTTAACGAATGCTTGTGGAATATGATTTGAGGGTAACCTTTTTGAAATAATTTCTTTGATTTCATTTTTTGGTAGGCTGAATTCCTTAGCCACAAAATAACAAACCAATTTGTTAATCCCGTTTCTTGAATTATTAATAACAACAACCGCCTGCATAATACCTGTTAGGTTCTCTACTTCCTTTTCGATATTGGCGAAGTTTATCTTTGTACCATTTAGTTTTATTTCATTCGTCTTACGACCTTCATAAAACAAGTATCCTTCCTCATTTAAATAGCCTAAATCACCTGTTTTATATTGAATAATGTCCCCAACTCTATAAAAAGAGTGGTTACTTTCTATTTCATTTCCATAGTAACAATTTGCAATAAACATTGATTCTACCATTATTTCCCCAACCGTTCCAGTAGGTTGTTTAATGCCTTTTTCATCTAATATGTATACTTGTTTTCCCCCAACTGGTCTTCCTATTGAATTAGGATACGGATGTTTTGTTCCGTTGTTAAGAATTTTCAAGTCGGAAATTGTTCTTGTTTCTGTTGAGGCATATGCAATTTGTAAAACAGTATCCGCTGAAAACTTTTCTTTAAAGAAAGCCATTGTAGTGTCCTTTACAGGTTCTGCACTAATTGAAACGAATCTTAATGAATTAAGATGCCTGAGGCTATCGGTAGTTTTGCATACACCCTGAAAAGCAGTGACAGATAAGGTAGAAAATGTTATTTGATTGTATTCCCAAAAAGAAACAAGACCGTTTAACCCACGATCTTTTAAGTTGTAGATACATACTTCTGCTCCTGTTAGCAATGCAGGAAATATGCAAGACAACGATGCACTAAAACTTACAGAAAACACAAAGTCGAGCTTATCGGTTTCAGCAATTTCATTTTCTTCTATTTCCTGTTCTAATTCCTGATAAAGTGTCCCATGATTCAGAACTACAATTTTAGAAGAACCTGTACTTCCAGAAGTAAAAAAGGCACATAAGTTGTCCTCAGGTTGGATACTATTACAGATGGAGCCAGAGGGAGCATTCCAATTCTTATTCACTACATCACTAAAAAGAATATTGATATAGTCCGATTCACTATAATCGTCCGAGCGGATGCAAAGTTTGACAGGCAAGCGATTCTCTTCCTTAAAGAATACTTTGTTTTCCGGAGTGATAGATACATAGAAATTTCCAGACAATACGACTCCTATTATCGCAGTAATATGGTCTAGGGTATTTGCAACTTCTATAGCAATACAACTTCTTTGAATGTTTTTTGATGCTAGCATATTTGCCACACTAACGCTTCGTAAAGCTAATTCTTTATAAGATATCTTATATTGGTTCTCACTAATGGCAGTCTTGTCGGGGAAAGATTCAAACGCGTTTAGTAACCTATTTATTATATTCATAGATATTGAATCTTTTCATTAAAACCATTCTTACTTTAAACATGTTTTGCAGGCTTACTGTATTATCATAAGCAAAGGCGGTAATTTTATTTGAGTTTTGGGCCAATGCTTTCCTGATTCTAAAATTCAAACCGGCTTTGTGAAAACCTTTATTTCTATATTCAGGTATGATTGCGCCACCTGCAAGCAAACTTTCGTTTTTTTTATGATACAATACATTTATGCCAACAAAAATATCTCCATACTTTATCAACATCAAGTTGAACTTTGAATTATTTAGAAGCGTATTAAAGTTGGCGGAAACCTTCCGGACATCTCTTCCGTGGGCATCAAAGCCTTTAAGGTATAACGATGTGAATAAGTCTATATTACTATTGGTTACCTCAATGAAAGAAACTTCAGCTGATACTTGATTTTCAATTAATGTGGTGGGTGTAATAAACGTTTGGGAAAATGATTTCTTAAATGAATATCCATTCCTATTTAGATTGAACTGGGTTTCCGAATCGGTATCTGTATCACTCAAGATTATCTGGTGTTTCGAGATGCCATTGTTTTCATAAAAAGCTTTAATGCACTGTAGGTCATTCTTGCCCAATAACTTGTCTTGAGTTTGTATTACGTAATTAAAATAGTCCACTTCTGGAAATGAAAGTGAGGTATAGTTTTCCCCATGGATAATACTGATATTGTTGTGCTTATGGGTTGAATACGCTTTCAGCCTATCAATGTCGTATTGAAATATTAATTCCATTCTGTTGTTTAAAGGGAAGTGTTGATTAGGGTTGCAAATATAAGTAGTTGCCCAATACACAGGATTAATTGCGTAACGCTGTTTCTCCAATGGACAGTTGTTTGTCTAGTCAATAATTAACAACTATTATTACTGTTGAATAGTTACAAAAGAATTATTGCTTTATTTGCATCTATTCTTACAAAAAAATAGAGAATGAAATCAAACAGAAGCATTTATTGGATAGTGGCGATACTAGGCTGGTGCATTGGGAACTCGTGCAACAAAGGTTCTTCTCCTACCCCAAACACAACTACTTATTTCCCTAAGGTAAAAGCAATTGTTTCCGATAACTGTCTTAGTTGTCACAGTAGCACAGGTTCTTGGACAGGTCGCCCCACTGCGTTTGACTCTGATTCTGCAATCGCAGCAAATGCCAATATTATAAAAACAGCCGTTGCAGGCCCTTGGACTTTTTTTGTAAAGCAAATGCCACAAAGAAGTACTCTATCTGCGTCAGATATTACTACCATAGAAACGTGGGTGAGTAAAGGTGGAAAAACAACAGATTGAGGTGCCTTACTTTTTCTCTGTAATATTTACAAGACATCAATTGGTGGTTGACTAACCACTGCTTGTTTTTTTACGAACTTATACCTCAACTTTATCAAACTCGGCAGCACAATTAACAACAAGGGTAAGGCAATAATAAATCCCGCTATCACCGCAATCGCTAAAGGCTGGTGCAGTTGAGCACCCGTACCAATACCCAAAGCAATTGGCATCAACGCAATGATTGCCCCCAATGCCGTCATTAACTTTGGTCGCAAACGAGTAGAGATAGAATAAATGATGGCACTATTTACATCCTGCGATTGGAGATAAATCTCTTCAAATTGCAAATAGGTAAAGATGGCATTCTCGCCAATGATGCCTACTATCATAATCAACCCTGTATAGCTTCCTACATTCAATGGGGTATGGGTAAAATATAGCCCCATATAACTACCTGATATCCCCAATACTGCAATTAATAGAATGATGAAAGAAATGGCGAAGTCTTTAAATAAAAACAAGATAACGCCAAATACCAACAAGCTCGCCGTAATTAAAATAATGAGTAACTCTTTAAAGGATTGCTGTTGTTCGGCATACGAACCGCCATAAGCTATAGAATATCCCTGTGGCAAGGTAATCTTTGCGCCTACCTGTTTTTGTATATCCTTTATTACACTGCCCAAGTCTCGACCTTCCAAACGACCGGTTACGACGCCCATCGATTGCAGGTCTTGCCTTTCTATCTCTGCATCTCCATTAATCAGGCGTACAGTGGCAAGTGTTTTAATAGGTTTTAATTTGCCATTGGGTAAGAATACCATGGTATTCTCTACGTCGTTTACACTTAGGTTTTTACTATTGGGATAAATCATCCGAACATTGGTAAACTGCCCTTTATCGTACACCGTACCTGCGAGATTGCCTTCCAAAGCACACTGCATCTGGTATTGCAAATTGGTGGGTGTAATACCAAATTGCGCCAATGCACTATAGTTAGGCTCTATGTTGATAGATGGACCCGCAATTACAATTCCATCAAACACATCTGCAGTACCCTCAACTCCCGATATTACAGCTGCTACCTGTTTGGAAAGTTCGTGCAACTTAGTGGGTTCATTACCAAATATCTTAACTTCTATGGGTTGTACCGATGTCATTAAATCACCCAACATATCCCCTATTACTTGTCCGAAATCTACGCGTAAAGCGGGTTGGGTAGCTTCTATCTGTTTACGTATGTCACTTATTACCTCCTCTGTTGATTTGTCTCTTTTCTTCTTCAGTTGAATGAGATAGTCACCCCTGTTTGGTTCGGTAATAAAGAAACCCATTTGTGTACCTGTACGACGAGAATAAGCCTCCACTTCTGGCACTTTCACCAACATCTTTTCTACATCGCGTAACATTCTATCGGTCTCTTCCAGCGAAGTACCCGGAGGAGAGTTATAATCCAGTACAATACTACCTTCATCCATTTCGGGTAAGAACCCTGTTTCCAGCTTAGGGAATATATAATAAATAGATGCAACTAATGCTATGATAATCAATATACTAATCCAAGCATTTTTAATAAAGAAACCTACCCAAGGCTGACTTTTGACATAGTGCGTATGGTGATTCTTTTTAAGCACCCTTACATGGCTCGCCTTTCGGGTAAACAGCAGATAGATAACAGGCAATATCAACCATGTAACAAAGAAGGAACATACCAAGGTAATAATCATGGTATTGGTCATCACCTTAAAATAAGCCCCTGCCACCCCACTCATCAATAAGAAAGGTAGAAAAATAACAATCGTACTTAGCGACGATCCCACCATAGCGGGAAACAAATAGTCGATGGCCTTGTGAATCAATCTGGTTGTGGGTTCTTCGGGATGTTCCTCGTGGGTTCGATGTATTTGTTCTACCACTACAATCGCGTCATCAATAATCAACCCAATGGCGGCTGCCAACGCCCCCAACGTCATAATGTTTAGCGTTTGACCGATGGCATAAATAATAATGATCGTAAGCAATAAGGTTACAGGTATGGTTATTAAGATTACCGAGCTTGCCTTTAGCGAACGCAAGAAGATGATAGCAACCAATATGGCTAATGCCAACCCAATCCACAAACTATCTGTAACGCTTTTGATGGAATCTTTTACAAAATCGGCTTGTACATAAAACGGCAACACGGTAACATCGCTAGGAATGATGTTCTTTAATCCGGCTAGTTTCTCATTCATCTTGTCGGAAACATCTACCAAGTTGGCATTGGGCTGTTTGATGACCGCCAATAATATCCCATCATGCCCGTTGGCATTAATCTTTACATATTCTTTTGCCTCCTGTATCTGTACATTGGCAACATCCTTCAGCAATACAATTCGTTTCCCATTATTACCAATAACTATATTCTGTAATTGCTCTTTAGACGTAACGGAGGCATCGGTTACGGTTAAATACAACAACCGATAATCGGCCAGATACCCATTCGATTTAATGAAGTTGGTTTGATTGAGTGCAGCATTGATGGTGTCTGGCGTAATACCCAAGGTACTCATCTTCTGGATGTCTAACTGTATCCAATACTCCTTTTCTTTTCCACCAATAACCCTAACTTCCGACACCCCCTCCACCTGTGACAGATATGGTTTGATGGTGTACATCGCCAACATCTTCATCTCTATAGGCGAACGGTTTTTGCATGCTAGTGAGTACCCAATTACAGGCAAAATAGAAGGATTCATCCGCTCTACCGTAATGTTCACATCGGGCGGTAACGTGTTTCTTATCTCTGCTATCTTTGATTCTATTCTTTGCTGGCTGATATCTATATCCGCTTTCCAATCCATGTAAGCTGATATTTCACAACTGCCTCTGCTGGTGGTACTTCGGATACTCTTCAGGTCGGGCACTTGTTTTACCGCATTCTCCAACTGACGGGTTACCGAAATCATCATCTTTTTCACAGGCTGCTGACCGGCATCGGCTATAATCTTTATTTTGGGGAAGGTAATCTCAGGAAATAAGGCTGTCTGCATCATCGAATAGGCAAACAGCCCCCCCACAATAATCAAAACGATGATTACCGAAATGGGATTCTTATGTGTAACAAAATGACTTTTCATATTTAGTTGTAAGTGGTTAGTTATCAGTTGTTAGTTATGGGTAATTAGCTTAATCAAAATAAATGTCTTACACTAATCACTAACCACTAATAACTAACAACTACTTTAGCA
>CAISCV010000305.1 GCA_903883945.1 uncultured Chitinophagaceae bacterium
AAAAAAAATAAACAAATCGTTTTTTAAATAAAAAGTTATGATAGCAAATCTTAAATTTCACGTAGCAGCAATCGCAATCACAGGTATGATGTTTATGGGTACCATCACCGCCTCTTTTACAAAAATGTTAGGTAAACATTACGACACAAGAAAGGACTTTTCCTGCTGCAAGCAAGACAAATTAGTTTTACATCACTATTATACTGTAAATATATTTTTTATAGAAGTTGCCGATGGATATACCGAAGAAAATACTGGCAAGGCTAGTATAGGCGGTTGCGACATCAGGTGCAATGACTAAGTACATTACTTTCCTATGTTACTTTCAATAATTAAAAGGCTTCCTCAACTGGAGGCTTTTTTTGTTTGGGGATAGCGAATTATAAGATGTCTCGTCCTAAAAAAAGTTTACATGCTTGTTAGCTAATCCTGTAATAAGTTTAAGTCCTATTCGTTTTTTCAACTGCTATAAACTTGGTAGTATTCATTTTATAATACTTAAGACTGTAAACAAACTTAATGGCATCATTTTATTTCATTTTCCTCTAAAAATATGTTTCATGATAAAAACTAATCAGGACTATTTAACATAACTTAAAAAAGGAGAATAAATTTATCTTTTTCGTTATGTCTATTATTTTCTTGCGAATTGATCTTCGTAGCTAAATCTTTATAAATATTTTCCTTTTTCCATAACTCATAACTTATAATTTATTACTCATATCTAGTAACCTCCTACATTTGTAACCAACATTTTAATTACTCATTTTTAAAACAAAATAATCATGTCATTTACATTACCGGTATTACCTTATGCTCTCGAAGCTTTAGAACCTTTTATAGATGCAAAAACGATGGAGATACACCATGGAAAACACCATCAAGCTTATGTAGATAATTTAAACAAAGCGATAACTGGAACGCCAAATGAAGGGAAAAGCATAGAAGAACTAGTTGCTGTTGCAGGCACTATTTCTCCAGCAGTTCGTAACAATGGTGGCGGTCATTGGAATCACACCTTTTTCTGGGAATCATTGGCTCCACATGCTGGCGGAACTCCCACAGGTGCTTTAGGAGATGCAATCACAGCTACTTTTGGTAGTTTCGATGCTTTTAAAGAAAAGTTTGCTGCCGCAGGTGCTACTCGATTTGGCAGTGGATGGGCTTGGTTAATTGTAAAAGAGGGAAAGCTAGAAGTAAGTTCTACCCCTAATCAAGACAATCCTTTGATGGATGTTGCTGAAGTAAAGGGCACTCCAATTTTAGGCGTTGACGTATGGGAACATGCTTACTATTTAAAATATCAAAACCGTCGCCCTGAGTATTTAGGAGCTATCTGGAACGTTATCAATTGGACTAAAGTAGCAGAGCGATTTGCTATCGCAAAATAATAACTAGGTATTTTATAATAAGGCACAAAGGTTTTCACAATAAAAAGTGATTTCTTTTGTGCCTTTTTCATTACATAGTTAACTTTTTTATAAACAAACTGACATTTGTCAATGTTTTTATGATTTAAAAACAGACCTTGCCATCAGTTCAATTAAATATAAAATTATCAAGTAATGAAAAACTTCAACTTCATTTTTTTTGCTTTATTGTTTTTAGCAGCCTGTTCCTCCAATCATAAAAAAATAATTGTTTACCTTAAAGGAAATAGTACTGTTAATGAAGATGCCAAAACTATCATAGCTTCTGAAGGAAGTGGAAGTGATGAAAAAATAATTTCTTATAAAACTGCAGACAAAGTTGACTTAAAAATAACTGGTCTAGGTGATGAAGGGACAATATCAATTGACCAAGATGGATTGTTTATTCTAAATGCAAAGACTGATACCATAATTGGTAGTTTTCAGAAATATAGCGATCCAAGACTTACCCAAACTATGAAAACCCAAGAAGACTTAAAACATGATATTGATTCTTTGAAACGATTAACTGAAGGAAAGAATATTAGTGCTGCAAACAGAAACTTCTATATACTTCCTAAAACTGCCGTTAAAATATCCGATAACCTTGATGCATTTGTTGTTGGTCCATTTCATAGAATGACTTCTATAGAAAAAGTAGATGGTAAACTACCAGAAGTATATCGCTTTTACAGTATTCAGGAAGTAAGGGAAACAATTGAAAAATTAACGGCTCTTACCAAAGCTAAATAAGCGTTATTTATTGTGCATTTATCAAGAGTGATGCTGCAACTACGCCAGCTGTTTCTGTACGCAAGCGCGTATCTCCCAATGAAGTAGGCAGATACCCCTTTTGCAATGCAAAATTTATCTCGGTAGTAGTAAAATCTCCCTCTGGCCCAATTAGTATTTGTACCTCATTTGCAATTGCAAGTTGTGGTACGGGTTGCTTGTTAGTCTCTTCGCAATGTGCTATTAACTTCTGCATATTAACAGCTTTAGCAATAACTTCTTCTATTTTAGTTGGCTGGTGTAATACAGGTAGCCATGTTTGCTGGCTTTGTAGCATAGCTGAGATAAGAATCTGATTCATCCTGTCAAAACGAAACTGTTGCTTCTCTGTTCGTTGACAAAGCAATGGGATTATCTCGCTGACACCCATTTCTGTCGCTTTCTCCAGAAACCATTCTAATCTGTTTGTATTCTTCAACAAGGAAATTGCTATGGAAACCTTTCGCCCTTTATGTTCCTGGAAACTACATTCTACAATATTTACTTCGCAGTAACGCTTATGTTCGGCAACAATTAGCGCTTTCTGAAGCCCTCCTTTTCCATCTGTAAGATGCAATACCTCCCCTACTTTCATTCTCAGAACCTGAATACAATGCTTGCTTGTTTCTTCATTCAACATATAAATGCCCGAACCTCGAACACCCTCCTGATAAAAGTATGGTATTGACATAGCAGAAATAAACTTAAATAGGTTTGTTGAGCGTTTCCCAAAGGGCATCTTTCAATTCTACTAATCCTGTATTGGTAACAGATGAAATGAAATAATGCGGAATATTTGAAGGCAACTCTTTAGAGATAGCAACTTTCAATTCATCATCCAACATATCGCTTTTGCTAATTGCTATGATAAAATCTTTTTGTAATAACTCTGGGTTATATTCTTCCAACTCATTTAATAAGATCGCAAATTCCCTCTTATGATCATTACTATCTGCAGGAATAAGGAACAGTAAACAAGAGTTACGTTCGATGTGACGAAGAAATCGATGCCCTAACCCTTTTCCTTCTGCAGCCCCTTCTATAATTCCAGGCAAGTCGGCAATACAAAAGCTTTTATCATCCCGATATTCTACAATACCCAATTGAGGCACAAGCGTGGTAAAGGCATAGTTAGCAATCTTTGGTTTGGCAGCTGTAACCACAGATAATAGTGTTGATTTGCCTGCATTAGGAAAGCCTACCAATCCTACATCTGCCAATACCTTCAATTCTAGATTCTTCCATCCTTCTGTACCGGGTTCACCAGGTTGAGAATGTTCGGGAACCTGATTGGTTGGTGTAGCAAAATGTTGGTTACCCCAACCACCACGACCACCACGTATCCATACTATTTCTTGTCCATGATCTAATACCTCTGCTTCAATATCTCCTGTTTCTTCGTCTCTGGCAATAGTCCCTAATGGCACATCCAAGTATATATCATCTCCATCTTTACCCGTACAGTTTCCTTTACTACCATTTGTTCCGTCTTCAGCCAGTACGTTCTTAAAATAACGAAGATGGAGCAGTGTCCACAAGTTAGCATTACCCCTTAAAATAATATGTGCTCCTCGTCCACCATCGCCACCATCTGGCCCACCTTTAGCAGTCAATTTATTACGCATAAAGTGCGTCTGCCCAGCTCCGCCATGCCCGCTGCGACAAAATATACGTATGTAATCTATAAAGTTTCTTTCTGACACGGTAGTAATTATGTTGGGGGTAAAAATAAGAAGTAAATAGTTACTAGTTACAGGTTTCTGATTACCAGTACCTTGAAACCTGCATCTTGCAACTTGTAACTAAATAAAAAAGCCCCCGATTTACTCGAGGGCTTTTCTGTATTTATTCAGATTAATAAATTAATCTTCACTCTTCAATTTTCCTTTATTCTTCGCTATTACTTCTTCAGCAATATTGTTTGGCGCATTGTTATAATGCGAAAACTCCATTGTAGAAGATGCACGACCAGAAGACAATGAACGCAACTGGGTTACATAACCAAACATTTCGCTCAATGGAACTTTAGCCTTGATAACTTGTAAGTTAGCCCTGCTATCCATTCCTTCCAACATACCACGACGACGGTTAAGGTCACCCGTTACATCACCCATGTATTGGTCTGGTGTTAAAACCTCTACTCTCATAATTGGCTCTAACAAGGTTGGTTTTGCTTTGCGGCCTGCTTCTCTGAATGCACTCTTAGCACACAATTCAAAGCTCATCGCATCACTATCCACATCGTGGTAGCTACCATCGAATATTCTTACCTTCATGTTATTAACTGGGTAACCAGCCAATATACCTTGTGGCATAGATGTTTCGAAACCTTTTTGAATAGCAGCATGGAACTCCTTAGGAACAGAACCTCCATGAATATCATTTACAAACTGGAAGTGCTTACCTTCATTTTCTTTAATCCACTCTTCATCTGCAGGACCAAGATCAAATTGAATATCTGCGAACTTACCACGACCACCAGATTGTTTTTTCAATATCTCACGGTGTGTAACCGTAACGCCAAAACATTCTTTGTAAGCCACCTGAGGTGCTCCTTGGTTAACTTCCACCTTAAACTCACGACGCAAACGGTCGATGATAATTTCAAGGTGCAATTCACCCATACCACGCAAAATGGTTTGACCGGTATCTTCATCGGTGTTTACACGCAATGTAGGATCTTCTTCTACCAATTTAGCGATAGCCATACCCATTTTCTCTACGTCTGCCTGAGTTTTTGGCTCAACAGCAATAGCGATTACTGGTTCTGGAATAAACATATTCTCAAGAGTGATAGGGAACTTCTCATCACATAAAGTATCACCAGTCTTAATTTCCTTAAATCCAACTGCAGCTGCAATATCACCTGCTTCAATAAAATCTATTGG
>CAISCV010000306.1 GCA_903883945.1 uncultured Chitinophagaceae bacterium
AAATATTGCAGCCAATATTGTTAGCCCGGCTAATGACTTTGCACATTTAGCTCCTTCAAAAATAAGTTTTAGAACGGGTGGTTATATCACAGGCGTTATTGGTATTTGTATCTTTCCTTGGAAGTTGATTGCCGATCCTACAGGCTTCATCTTCACTTGGTTGATTGGTTATTCTAGTTTGCTTGGTCCGGTAGGAGGAATTATGATTGCCGATTATTATTTTATCAGAAAAAAAGAATTAGTATTAACCGATTTATACAATCCAACAGGGATTTATAGTTTTACTAAGGGAATTAATCGGGGAGCAATTGTTGCATTATTTGCGGGTATTTTACCAAATGTACCTGGCTTTTTAACAACAATCAAAGTTGTAGATGATACTTTTTTCCCTGCATGGTTGAATGGTTTATATAGCTATGCTTGGTTTGTGGGTTTCGTCATCAGTGCATTGGTTTATATATTATTGTTTAAGAAAAAATAATTTAACCTCAAAGAACGCAGACGATTTACGCAAAGAATCGCAGAGATGTTGGTTATGGTAAAAGATAAAAAGGAAAAAAGAAAAGAACACAGAGGGTAGAAATAAATTAAACATGATGACTGAAAATGAATTGTCACACAGAGTAATTGGCATTTCAATGGAAGTTCATACTGCATTAGGAGCTGGATTGTTGGAAAGTGCATATCAGGAATGTTTGTTTTACAAATTGGCTAAGGAGGGATTTTTTGTTGAGAAAGAAAAACAGATGCCTTTGATATTTGAGGAAGTAAAGTTAGATATAGGATATAGAATTGATTTATTAGTTGAAAATATGTTGGTGCTCGAAATAAAAAGTGTCGAAACATTAAGTGATGTTCATTTCGCCCAAACGCTAACGTATATGAAACTAGGGAAGTTTAAATTAGGGCTATTAATAAATTTTAATGTTGTAAGATTAAAGGATGGCATTAAGCGTATAGTAAATGGACTTTAATGGGTTTAATTACTCTGCGTTCTTTTATTAAACAACAAAATACCTTAGCGATTCTTTGCGTAAATCGTCTGCGTTCTTTGCGGTTATTCTTATATAATTGCGGTTAAATTTTAAACAAAATGAGTACTTTAATTAAAAATGGAAGAATAATTACGGCCACAGATGATTATATCGCTGATATATTCATTGAAGGTGAAACCATCTCTGCTATTGGTAGGAATCTAAATGTTACTGCCGACAAAGTAATTGATGCGGCGGGTTTGTTGGTTATGCCGGGTGGCATTGATCCTCATGTGCATTTGGCTATGCCTTTCATGGGGACTTTCTCTAGTGATGATTATGAAACAGGAACCCGCGCAGCGCTTTATGGCGGTACAACCACCATCATTGATTTTGTATTGCAAACACAAGGCAAAAGTCTGCAAAATGCATTAGACGATTGGAATAGCCGTGCTAAGGGAAATGCAGTGGGCGATTACAGCTTTCATATAGCAGTTACCGATTTTAATGAGGATACTAAGAAAGAAATAAAGCATTTTATTGAAGAAGAGGGCATCACTTCTTTCAAAACCTTTATGGCTTATAAAGGTGCATTGATGATTGATGACAGGCAGATGATTGGCCTAATGCAAGAGGTTAAAAAGCAAGGAGGCATGGTTACCGTTCATGCCACCAATGGAGATATGATTGATTTTTTAGTTGCAAAACATAAATCGGAAGGTAATACAGCTCCCTTGTATCACTATTTATCTCAACCTGAAATTACTGAAGCAGAAGCCTCTTCTCGCTTTGCGGATATGATTCATTACACTGGTTGCCCCGGATATATTGTGCACATGACTTGCGAAGGAGCATTGAATGCCGTTCGTAATGCAACTAGAAGAAACCAGCATCTTTTTGTAGAAACTTGTATACAATATTTGGTGTTGGACGCGTCTTTATACGAAAATGATTTTGAAGGTGCCAAGTGGGTGATGAGTCCTCCATTGAGAGAAAAGAAAGACCAGACAACACTTTGGGCGGGTATCAACCAAGGCTTGGTAAACGTGGTGGCAACAGACCATTGTCCGTTTATGTGGGAACAGAAGTTGATGGGAAAGAATGACTTTTCTAAAATCCCCAACGGGCATCCTGCTATTGAAAACAGGATGGAATTATTGTTTAGTGAAGGTGTCAATAAGGGCAAAATTTCATTGAATAAATATGTGGAAGTGGCTAGTACCAATGCCGCCAAGATATTTGGTATGTTTCCTAAGAAAGGAACAATAGCAGTGGGAAGTGATGCGGATATTGTTTTGTTCGATCCGAATGAAAAGCATACACTTTCAGCCTCCAAACACCACATGAATGTAGATTATAGTGGCTATGAAGGATGGGAATTGACGGGGAAGGTGAAATCTGTTTTATTACGTGGAACAGTTGCCATTGATAATAACAAATGCCTCGTCGATAAGGGTTACGGTCAGTTTATAAAGAGAAAATGACCAAATTCTAAGGTATAATTCACCGAATCCAAGGTCTTTAATGTCACGTCCAAGACCTTGGATGTTATAAAAACGACCTTGGATGCGGCATAAAAGGTCTTGGAAATCATTTCCAAGGTCTTGGATGTGACGAAAACGACATTGGATGCGACAGAAGAGGTCTTGGAAATTGCATCCAAGACCTTGGATACGACAAAAACGACCTTGGATATGAAATAAAAGGTCTTGGATTTTGAGAATAAGGGTTATTAATTCAACATTTAAAACACAAAATTTAAAATGATAATTAAGTCTGGCTTGATACAAATGAGTTTGCCCATCACGGAAGGTGAGGGGACAATTGCGGAGATTGTGGAAGCAATGTATCTTAAACATATTCCATTGATAGAAGAAGCCGGACAAAAAGGAGTGCAGATATTATGTTTACAAGAGATATTTAACACGCCTTACTTCTGCCCGGGTCAAGATGCGAAATGGTATGCTTCAGCCGAAGCCGTTCCTGGTCCCACAACCGAGCGTTTGGCGGTTTATGCTAAGAAATATAGTATGGTTATCATCGTTCCTATCTACGAAAAGGAACAATCGGGCGTACTCTACAACACTGCGGCGGTTATTGATGCCGATGGAACATATTTGGGTAAATATCGTAAGAATCATATCCCACACACGGGTGGTTTTTGGGAGAAGTTCTTCTTTAAACCCGGAAACTTAGGTTATCCTGTTTTTCAAACAAAATATGCTAAAGTGGGTGTTTACATTTGTTACGATCGCCATTTTCCAGATGGGGCTAGGTGTTTAGGATTGAATGGAGCAGAGATAGTTTACAACCCTTCAGCCACAACTGTTGGTCAATCGCAATATTTATGGAAGCTAGAGCAGCCTGCCCACGCTGTTGCTAATGGATATTTCATGGGTTGCATTAATCGTGTAGGAGAAGAGAAGCCTTGGAACTTGGGTAAGTTTTATGGAACATCCTATTTCGTTAATCCCCGCGGACAAATTATTGCGGAAGCAAGTGAAGACAAGGATGAATTGTTGATTGCAGAATTTGATTTGGATATGATTGATGAAGTTCGCAGCACTTGGCAATTTTATCGGGATAGACGCCCAGAAACTTACGGTGAGATTGTAAAACCCTAGTGTGTTATTTTTTATTTTATGTTTTAAATTTTGAATTAAGAGTACATCATTAATTTATAATTCAAAATACATAATTTAAAATAGTAGAAAAGTAGGTTTAATTTAGAATTTAAAATACAAAATTAAAATAATAAAATAGATGATTTCAAATAATAGACTGACAGAGGCTGAGTACAAAGTAAATTTTAGCGATATCCATCCCCCATATACTAATGTGAATGCGGCTTTGGTGGATGCTAACCGTTGCTTGTTTTGCTATGACGCCCCTTGCACCAAGAGTTGCCCAACAAGTATCGATGTGCCTAAGTTTATTAAACAAATAACTACCGATAATATCAAGGGCTCAGCGCATACCATCTTTAGTTCTAATATTTTAGGTGCGGGTTGTAGCAAGGTTTGCCCTGTAGAGAAACTTTGCGAAGGTAGTTGCGTGTACAATTTATTGGACGAAGCACCAATCCCTATTGCACAATTGCAACGTTATTCAACTGAGAAAGCTATTGAACAAAAGTGGAAACTATTTACGCGCAAAGCATCTAGTGGTAAAAAAGTGGCAATAGTTGGGGCTGGTCCTGCAGGCCTTAGTTGCGCTTTTAACCTTAGTAAAGAAGGCGTTGATGTTACCATCTATGAAAAAGAAAGTAAGGCCGGTGGTTTGATGACTTATGGCATTGCGGCTTATAAAGTAACCCCTGAATTCTGTGAAGATGAAGTAAATTATATTCTTTCTATCGGTGGAATAGATATTAAATACAACATTGCTTTGGGCACAGACATCACTATTGCAGAATTGCAATCGCAATATGATGCCGTTTATCTGGCGTTTGGTGTTGGTTTGGCAAGGCAATTAAATGTTCCTGGCGAAAACTTAGCTGGTGTGGTTGACGCCATTAGTTTTATTTATGAATTGAGGTCTAAAGGATTCTCTTCCGTTCCTGTTGGCGATAACGTAGCGGTAATTGGTCTGGGTATGACGGCAATTGATGCAGCTACGCAAGCAAAAAGGCTAGGAGCAAAGGAAGTCACTATCGTTTATAGAAGAACGCAGGAAGAAATGCCTTGTACTCAGGTGGAATTAGATATTGCAATGCTTGATGGTTGTAAAATTATGTGGTTGGCTGCCCCTAAAGAAGTGCTTGGTGTTGATGGAAAGGCAACGCATTTGGTTTGTACTAAAATGAAACTGGGAGAACCTGATGCTAGTGGCAGAAGAAGCCCTATAGAAACTGAAGAAACGTTCAAATTAGAGGTTGATATGGTTATTAAAGCAGCGGGTCAGATGCCTTTTGAAGCTTTAGTGAAAGGAAGTAGACTAAACAATAAAAGCGGTAAAGTATCTGTTGAAGATAAATCTGTAACTAGTATAAATGGTGTCTTTGCAGGTGGCGATTGTGTAAACGGTGGTAGTGAAGTTGTTGATGCCGTACAGGCAGGAAAGGATGGAGCCCTTTGTATTTTAAATTTTTTGTTTTAAATTTTGAATTAGGAAGAAATAGTGTTGTTTTTAGTTTTGGATTAAAGTGTTTATTGATTAATTGGGCGCAAGGAATATTTCAAAGCTTAGATTAAAACATGAAAACAGAAAATAAGATACTTGAACTGTCCTTTGATTTCTCATTGCAGATGATTAATTTGTATAAAATATTGATTGAGCAAAGAGAATTTGTTTTATCAAGACAACTATTGAGAAGCGGAACAAGTATTGGGGCAAACATTGAAGAAGCAGGTGCAGCACAGTCAAGAAAAGACTTCATTTCAAAGATGTGCATTGCCTCAAAGGAGGCTAGGGAAACAAGATGCTGGCTCAAGCTTCTTGATAAAAGTAAACTAGTTGATATTGATTACATAGTTTATCTAACATCAATAGAGCACATAGTGAATATATTAACTAAAATAGTTAAAACAAGCTCGGAAGAGACTTAGTTGTTTTAAATTTTATGTTTTATATTTTAAATTAGGGGGGTATCATCATAATTTCTTAATTTAAAATTCATAATTCAACATTTAAAACAACATAATGAGACTTTCTTTAATTTAAAATTTAAAATACATAATTTAAAATAATAAAGTAATGGCAGATATATCTTCAAACTTCCTCGGCATTAAGTCTCCAAATCCCTTTGGTTGGCAAGTGCGCCTCCAACAG
>CAISCV010000307.1 GCA_903883945.1 uncultured Chitinophagaceae bacterium
AAAATACCAACTACCTTAAGTTTTTGATTGTAGAAGTGACTGCCCTGTAGAAAATTGCTTCTGGCAAGATACAAACTACCTCCTCTAAGATGCATCTTGCTGGTAGTAAGATACAAACTAGCCCCTGTAAGATGCATCTTGCTGGCAGTAGGAAACAAACTACTGGCAGTAAGATGCAAACTACTACCAGTAGTATACAAGCTAGAGGCAGTAAGATGTATCTTACTGCCTCTAAGATGCCTACAAGCGCTTGGAAGATGTATCTTTTTAGGGAGAAAAATCCTCATAAAAGAAAAAGGAATCAACAACAGGCTTCCTTTTATTCCCTCTCTCTCATATTATATTCGTTTCTTTGCCTGCACTAATAACGCTAACAAATGACTTATTCCTCTTTTGCAAGAAAGTCCCTCCATGGTTTAAAAATTGGGGGGATAATAGTCACCACTATACTCTTAATGATGTTTCTGTTGCCTTTTTTGTTTCCCGGTACGGTATCAAAAAAGATAAAACAATGGACAAATACCAGCATCAATGGCGAACTGAACTTCTCTAAAGCTAGGTTGTCGTTCTTCATTCACTTTCCTTCCTTAACCCTTACCCTGTATGATTTTACCTTGAAGGGGGCCGCTCCTTTCGAGAAAGACACCTTAGTTGCAGCCAATGAAGTGTCTTTGGGTATTAACCTCAAATCTATCTTTTCTAACAAAATTGGTATTGATGAAATCTATGTAACCAATGGTGATATTGATGTGAAGGTAGATTCGCTTGGGCATGCAAACTATGCCGTTTATAGAGCAGATACCAGTAAAGTAACGCAAGCTGATACCAGCCAAAGCAGTGCTTCGCTAAAAATAGACAGGATACAACTGGACAATACCGACCTCAACTATAACGATCAGTCAACAAAAATGAAAGTTATTGCCAAGAACCTGAACTACCTTGGCAAAGGCGACCTGACAGAAGCCATCTTCGATTTAAGTTCCAGAATATCTATTGAATCTTTTGACTTTACGTTTAACAATGCCCATTATATCAGTTCGAAGAAGCTAAAAGCAAACCTCATTACGAAAGTAAATACCTCGTCTTTGGCGTTTGTATTTGAAAAGAATGAGATTGAATTGAATAAACTTCCGTTGGACTTTAAAGGAACTTTTGCTTTTTTGAAGGATGGGTACGATATGGATTTCAACCTGAATACGGTGGATGCCGATTTGTATGATGTATTGGCGGCAATACCTCCGGCTTATGCCCCTTGGTTTGAAAAGATGGACGCAAAAGGAAAGGCAGAGGTAAATTTTAGCTTGAAAGGGAAGTATGAGGTTGCCTTAAATGTAAAGCCCGATGTGTTGTTTGGAATAAAAATTAGAGATGGATATCTGGATCACGAGAAAGCGGCTAGTGCCCTTAACAAATTATACTTGGACTTTAGTTCTAGCTTGCCTAAGCTAAACATGGATAGCCTGCATGTGGATATCGATTCTCTTTCTTTTCTGGTGGATAACAGTTATCTGAAAAGTAATCTGCACGTAGTTGGATTGAATACGCCATTTATAAAGGCACACCTGGATGCAGAGTTGGATCTGGCAAAACTACAATCTGCTGTGGGCATTAAAGGGTTGGAAATGAAAGGGAAATACAAGATGGAAGGCGATGCTTCCGGCAAGTATTTCAAGAAAATAATTACGTATACAACAGGTAAGGTTCGGAAAGAAAAGCACCAGGATACGGTGCTGGCAAGTATTCCGTCCTTTAAATTTACTTCCTCCTTATCAGATGGAGCCATCAGGCATCCATTGCTGCCAAAGGCGGTTGAACACATCAGATTCAACCTGAACACCGTATGTAAGGACAATGATTATAAGCATACCGAAATAGATATGCAAAACATTAATGCAGAGGTGCTTGATAATTATATAAGGGGTAATATCAAACTAAAGGGAGCAACTGTTTTTGATGTGGATGCCGATTTAAAAGGGATGATGCGCCTGTCCGACATTCAACAATTCTATCCATTGGATAGTATGACTTTGAATGGAAGCTTATTGGCAGAAGTGCAGGCAAAGGGTGTATTGGATTTGGCGAAGAAGGTTTATCCGGTGGTGAATGCTAGCTTTAACCTTAAAGACGGGGCTATCCAAACAAAATATTACCCGCATCCAATAGAAAAGATACAGGTTTCTGCTAATGTGGTGAGTAAATCGAGCTCGCCAAAGGATGTAAGCATTTCCATATTACCTATCTCTTTAGAGTTTGAAGGGCAGCCTTTTTCTGTTAAAGCGGATATGAATAATCTTACGAATGTAAAATATAATATCAGCTCCAACGGAACCATAGACATAGGCAAGATATACCAAGTATTTGCCATCAAAGGCTATGGGGTAAAGGGATTGATACGGGCAGACCTGGCATTGAGAGGTTTGCAAAGCGATGCAACAGCAGGCTTGTATGGCAAACTATTTAATAAGGGAAGCTTACAGTTGAAGGATGTATTGCTGACATCTGAGTACTTCCCTAAACCATTTACCATACAAGATGGCATCTTCCATTTTGACCAGGACAGGATGGTCTTTGATAAATTCAGGGCTACTTATGGCAAATCGGACTTTACTTTGAATGGATACCTGAACAACGTGGTAAATTATGCTACTAAGGATACCGCTGTGCTAAAAGGTAACTTCGATTTGAAGAGTAACTACCTTAATGTAGATGAGTTTATGGCTTATGCAGGCATTCCTTCAACACCTGCTGCTCCTGCCCCTACAGCCAAAGGAGTGGTAGTGATACCCAAGAATCTAGACATCTCCTTTAATGCAAATATTACTAAAACCAACTACCAGGGGACTAAAATTGATAGCATAAAGGGACAAATAATAGTGGATAGTGGCAGCTTGAAGATGGTGAAGAGTGGCTTTATGATTGTGGGTGCACGTGCTGTGATGGATGCTACCTATCATAGTCTTTCTGCCAACAAAGCCTTATTTGATTTTAAGGTGAGTGCCCAGGATTTCGACATCAAAAAGGCGTATGACGGTATTCCTATGTTCAGGCAAATGGCTACTTCTGCCAAGAGTGTGAAGGGAATTGTATCGCTCGACTACCAAATAGCAGGCAGGCTCGATGAGAACATGCACCCGGTACTAGCTTCTATTAAAGGGGGTGGTATATTGAGTATAAAAAGTGTAAAACTAAAAGGGCTTAAGCTGATGGATGAGGTAGGTAAAGCAACTGAAAAGGATGCTTTGACGGATCCCGACTTATCGAAGGTGAACATTAAAACAACCATTGCCAACAATATTATGACGATTGAAAGAACCAGGATGAAGATTGCAGGTTTCCGGCCTCGGTTTGAAGGGCAGGTGAGTTTAGATGGAAAATATAATTTAAAGGGGAGAATTGGCTTGCCTCCATTGGGCATTTTTGGGGTTCCATTTAGCGTTACGGGTTCTCAAGCTAAACCAATCGTGAAACTTAGGAGAGGTAATGATACCGATTCGTTGCATGTAACGGAAGATTTGGAAGATAAATAACAGGTGAAAGAGTAGGTAAACTTACTTTAGTAACAATCCAGTTTTTATACCAAAAGTAAAAGATATACCAGGGCTTTTTCCAACTCTGTCATTGCAGTAGTTGAAGGCTGAAGTTGTTGTAAGATTCCAATAACTTGAATTATAATATCCTTTGTTGTCCAAACAATAGCCAAAGCCCATATAAAAATCAATTAAAGCCTTGTCTTTAACTACCCATTGCTTTCCAACTTCTATTTGTAATGCAGCAAAAGTAGTAGTAGGTCTTGCTAAGCTATACTTGTTGGGAGAAAGCCTTTCAATTCTGTTTTCACTGTAAGTTCCCAAATACAAAATTGGTTTTGCATAAGCTCCTTGCATAACATGTGAAGGTTTTTTTATACCTACTTCAAATATGGGTAGTTTCCCAAACTTATATCCCGCCGCTAAGAAGAAGCCAAATTGATTTCTATGATTTTGATTAGATTGAATTACGGTGTCAGAGTAGGGAAAAGTTTGATTTCTACCCAAACCAATAATGCCAACACTAACTTCATAGCTCTTACGGGGAGCCAACATCTTTTCGTACGAAATTTGAGAATAACCTCTTAGTGGTCCAAATATATCAAGTTTCAGGTTCTGTACTGCACCATCCGTAACTGACTTTTTATCCTGAGAAAATCCAAAACAGGTGATAAAAAGAAGTATCAATATGCTTGTTATTTTATGAATCATCAAAACCCCAAAACCCCAAA
>CAISCV010000308.1 GCA_903883945.1 uncultured Chitinophagaceae bacterium
ACAATTAATTGATTATAAGTACTCAGCCACAATTAAGTTTATGATAAATAAACTCTTTTCAACCTTCAACTTAGAATTTTATCTATATTATAATTATGGCTGGGTACTTAAAAGAGTTTTATACCCAAACCCTTCCAATAAATTGACTGCTTTTCTTAGGAAAAATAATTCGCTTTTCAATGTGAAACTTTAGTTTGATAAGATGTGCAAATAATCAAAGACGACAATTAAGAAAATATTGGTACTAAAGTTGGAGTAATCAAACGAGAAAAGAATGGTGATTCTGGTATATTTCTTAAACATTTATTAATAAGCAGCGTAGACTATTAAAGATATATCTGAGTTTGAAAAAGTACCATATATACATTAACAATTTAAATTTAATTAAAATGAAAAAAGCAGTTTTAACCACCAGTATTGCTTGTTTCTCTGTGTTAATTCTAGTGGTAGGGTGTAAAAAAAGTGACACCACATCCACACCAACAACCATACAAGAAACAGCCTTATCAGCACAAGTATCTCAAAGTGCTGTAGACCAGACAACTATCGAAAATGACAATGACGCCATTGCAACAGACGCCACGAAAGCTACGGAAACAGTACCTGCCTTCAACTCGTCCACTAAAGTTACCGGGCTGTTTGGTGCCCCTTCTGGCGTAGACAGTACAAAAGATAGCACCTCTTATAAATGGTTTATAATAGACAGAAGTCCAATAGCAAGAGGTTTTAAAAGAATGGTATTAAGATATCTTGGTTTATGGGAAAACAACAGGGTAATGAAACAAGGCTATATAACAATTGAGTTAATCAAGGGTACTAAATGGACGGATACAGGTGCAATATTAAAAGAAACAGATTCGGTTTCACTTACTTATCGTGATGGCAAAACCCGTATCTATCAAAATACAAGGTTTGTAACCAATGTTTCCGGAGGATTTTATAACCTGAAGAATCAGACAAATCCATTTATTTATACCATGCACGCTACTGGTAGTGTTATATTTGATAATGGCACCCAGCGTACGTATTGGATAGCCAGAAGAAATACATTTAGTAAAACGGCCCCTTATCCTTTTACTACAAATGGAGATACCACTTATATGGGAACTCTTTGTTCAATTGGTGGAACTACAAGATATGGTGCTAGTTTTTGGGTAGAATCGCCTCAGGCAATCTCTTCTAGTGCTCAGTTTGGGTACACAAGTCCTACACAAGGAAAAAGAAAACTAAACTATACCGGAGTTGCAACTGTAACGCTTACCTTTGGAGTAGATACAACAGGTAATCAGGTAGCAACGGGTATTCAGCCTTATGGATATAAGGTAGATTGGACAAAACTGAATGGAAAGCAGGGATCTGCAATCATAGCATACTAACAAAAAAGCCCCGGATTAATTCCGGGGCTTTTTATTTCAAACAAAAGTCAATATTAATTAAAAGGGCAAATCATCAGCAGCTTCACCAACACTTGCTACTGGTGTAACATGTGCAGGCATAGATTGAATACTTGGTGAAGAAACTGCTTGAGGTTGTGCAACATGATGGGCAGCATCGGTTCCATCTGCATTTTTTGCACCAATCAATTGAATGCTCATCACACGCATGGTAAGAGTTGCTCCATTTCTACCATCATTTGTTGTGTAACTCCTAACGTCAGGAGTTCCTTCAACATAAACCTGCGTTCCTTTCTTTAAGTAAGGTGCAATGGCAACCTTGTCGGTCCAATAGGCACAATCTACCCACGTCGTTCGCTCCACTTGCACTCCTTGTGCGTCTTTATATCTTTCGGAATGTGCCACTGGGAAGTTGATGACATTTCTTCCATTAACTGTGTTCATAGACGCATCCCTTCCAAGATGGCCAATAACTAAAAGCTTAAGCATAATCGGTATTTTTATTGTAAAAAAACATAAAAAAATAAAGGTAGGCAAATAAAAGTACCTTGTTGTTAAATAAAAAACAAACTATGCACATTCTATAAATAGTATTCGAAATTTTGTTGCACTATCTATAAAGAAAGAGGTTGTTTATACGTTAATAACCAGTTATCAGTAGGGTTTACTAATAATGTTAAAGTTACAAGGGAAGGAGAATAAGCATAAAATGACACCCTTAGTTAATTCTTTTCAGGTTTAGTCTCAGACTATTAAGTGCCAGCACAACATCACTCATTCCCATTAACAAGGCACCTGCAGTAGGCGTAAATAAACCAATAGCAGCAAAAGGAATAGCGATAATGTTGTAACAAAAAGCCCAGAATAGATTTCCTTTTACAGTGTTGTAGGTATGTCTTCCTAATTGCATTGCAGATGGTAGTTTTTGTAAGCCATTGTTCATCAGTACTACAGACGCACTTTGTATTGCTAATTGCGATGCACTGCTCAAACTTATACTGATAGTAGCTTTTGCCAAGGCAGGGGCATCATTTATTCCATCCCCCACCATCACCGTTGGCATTTGTTTGCACAAAGCTTCAATGGTATCTAGCTTTTGTTCAGGTGTTTGCTCGGCAATTACTTCATCAATACCCAAAGATTCGGCAACTTCCTGGCACTTTGCTGTATTATCGCCACTTAATAAGATTGTCTTTATATTCTGACTCTTAAAATAGTCTATCACTGCCTTTGCTTCGGGTCTGATTTCATCTTTTATGTTTATCCAGCCAATTAATAAGCCATTTTTAGTAACATATAAGTGATGGCTTTTATCAAGGATTGAATCGTCTATTTTAACAGAGCCAATCATATAAACATTGTCTTCTTTGTCAATAGCTTTCATCCCTAAACCCTTCACTTCTTCAATCTTCTTCCATTTAATTATCTCTTTTGTCTTCCATTCTTTTGAAATACTTTTAGCAATAGGATGGTTAGA
>CAISCV010000309.1 GCA_903883945.1 uncultured Chitinophagaceae bacterium
GCGAAAAATTTAACGCAGTTACAGTCAATATTAAACCGCATAAGGGATATCAAATAATTAACTCAAACAACTTCTAAGTAACTCATTTTAAATTAAAAGAATCATGGATATTCAAAACACACAAAGCCAGATGCGGAAAGGGGTTCTGGAATTTTGTATTTTGTCTGTCATCAGTCAGGGGGAAGTTTATCCCAGTGACATTGTTGATAAGATGAAGGCTGCCAACCTAAACATTTTGGAAGGTACGCTCTACCCCTTACTAACCCGTCTTAAGAATGCAGGTTACCTTAGTTACAGATGGGTAGAAAGCAATAGCGGCCCCCCCCGTAAATATTTTGTAATGACCGATGAAGGGCACGCTTTTTACGACGCACTAGAAAGTACCTGGAAGGAATTGGCAGATGCCGTACACGCACTTACACAACCCTCCGAAACAATACAACAATTGGAATCTGAAGAAAATCAAACATCACTTTAACCATTTAAAAAAAGTAACATGAAAAAAGTAATTAACATCAATTTTCAAGGTAGGGTAGTGCCCATCGAAGAAAATGCTTACGACATTTTAAAGCAGTACGTAGATAGCCTACGTCGCTACTTTGCAAATGAAGAAGGGAAAGATGAGATCATAAATGATATAGAAAGCCGTATTGCAGAACTGTTTGCAGAGATATTAAAAAAGGGCAGCACCTGCATTACCGATGAAGATGTAAACAACATCATTAAAAGTATGGGCCGCCCCGAAGACTTTGATGATGAAGAAGCCAATGTGCAAGCACAATTGGGTGGCAAACAACAAAAGGCAAAGACCGACTACCAGCAACAGACTTTTGCTAGTGCCAATCGCCGGATGTATCGCGATGAAAACAATAAAGTATTGGGTGGCGTTTGTAGTGGTGTAGCCAACTACTTTGCCATCGACCCATTGGTAATCAGGGTTTTGGCAGTCATCACCTTTGGGGTTTCATTTCTCCCCTATTTAATTCTATGGATTGCCATACCAAGCTCTGCAACACAGGTAATTGGTAGTACCCGCAAACGCCTGTTTAGAGATATGGACGATAAATTTATTGGCGGTGTTGCCAGTGGCCTGGCTCATTACTTTGGTGTGAAGGTTTGGATACCTAGGTTATTGTTCCTGCTGCCCTTTTTATCTTTTGTAACACATTGGCACTTTTGGGGTTTTGGCAGTTTCCCCAATTTCCTTAGTCTTTCCTTCAGCCCGGGTGCAACCTTATTGTATATTATCTTGTGGATGATCTTACCCGAAGCCATTACGAGTGCCGATAAACTAGAAATGAAGGGAGAACGGGTAGATCTTAACAGCATTAAAAATACCATCCAAACAGATATGGAAGGTTTTAAAGGACGTGCCGAGAAATTTAGCGCCGATTTAAAAGACCGGGCACAAGAGTTTGGAAAAGACTTTACACCACGTGCCGAGCGGTTTAGTGCCGAAGCTGCTTTTGCTGCCCGCAGAACAAGTACCGGTTTGGGTGGAGTAATTGTTTTGATAACCAAAATATTTGCTTACTTTATATTGGCAGTGGTGTTGTTTGCCGTGATAGTGAGTCTGTTTGCGGGAGGTGTAGCGTTTATTGGGCTTTCGCCTCTATTCAATTATATCTTTGGTAACGGTACAGAAACGGTATTGGCATGGGTAGGAATCCTCCTTTTTGTTTGGGTACCCATTGTGGGCATCATCACCTGGATTGTACGCCGCATCACCAAAGCAAAACGCAACAGTTCCTTGGTACGTTATACCTTTCTCTCTTTATGGCTGATAGGACTTATTTGTTTGATAAGCCTACTGGTATCCTTAAAAAATGATTTTAAGTATAAAAACAATGGAGAGGAAGAGAAGATTGTATTAAGCAACCCAAAAGTAGATAAGCTAGAAGTGGAATTGAGTGGATATGGCAAGAAAAACAGAGATTATCATTGGTTGAAAATAGAACCATTCGAAGGAATAAATGGAGATACCGTATTTGTACCGAATACCGATGTACACATCATCCGCTCATCTTCAGATAGTTTTGAAGTTACTGTATCAAAAGTAAGTAATGGGATAAGTAAGGATGCTGCAAATAAGCTGGCAGATAAGATTACGTATTCAATCACCCAGAAAGACACAATCCTTTCTTTATATAAAGGGATTCCAATAAATGTGACAGACAAATTCAGGAACCAAAGGGTAATTATTACCATTGCAGTTCCCCTTGGCAAACGCATTAAGATAGATGATAAGATAGGTTGGAGAACGCATATTGATTTTGGATCGAATAATAATGACTGGAACTGGGATGATGACTTTTCCAATGATGAATTTATGAATTGGCAAACCAACAAAGAATACATCATGACCGGAAAAGGATTAAAGGAGATTGGAAAGAAATCGATGGATGTTTTTGATAAGGGTAATAATGAGGAAGACGAAAATTCCATTGAAGAAAACAAACAAAACCTAGAGGATTTAAAACAAGAAATAGAAGATAAGCAACGCGAAATGGATGAGAAAAAACGCGAACTGCAACAACAATTAGATGAGGAACAAAGAAGACTTGACGATAAGAAAAGAGAGTTGAAATTGAATGTAGATACTTCCGGAAATAAATCAAAAGCGCAGAAGGTTGCTTCCATTCCTAATAAGGAAGAGTTGAAGGAAAAAGAAGTAAATAATGAATTGACCCCGTCTTTTATGAATGCAATATAATGTGAATTAGAATACTGGTTAAAGTAGGGGAAGAAGAGGTCACCGTTTTATTCTTAAAACAGTGACCTTCCCTTTTTTTGAACAACTAAGATTGAGCGCCTATTTAAAAATAAATGCAATCAAATAATTTCTTTGGTCAATAAACGATATGGCACTAATTATTCGTATGTATTAGTGTTATTCGTGGCTAAAAAAGAAATATGTTTAGTTATAAATAATTTATTTTAAAAAAAAGGCTCTAAATCTTTCTTCCCTTCTTATAACGTGCAATTACATCTACCACCTGATAATTCTGCAAAATAGCGGGTATTATCTCCATAAACTTCTTTAATAGTTTAGGAGCAACCATCATCCCCTTTTCTAATTGAAGTAAGGCTTCTTTTTGTTGCCCAAGCATAAATAAGGAGGCACTGTAATAGAATATAAATATCGGCTTGTTTATCGTTTTATTCATTGCAACCACACATTGTTCCGAAGCCTCCTCTACCAGCTCAGCATCTAAGAGACAACGGATTAAAGCCTCCCAACCCGAAGCATTCTTAGGCTTACTTTTTACCACATTACCAAAGTATTGAATGGCTTCCTTTGTTCTATTCAAGCGTTGCATACACTCTCCCATTGCCAGGTTGTATTCAGTGGCATTGCGTTGGATGCGTAAGGCATTTTCCAGGTTCTTTACAGCAGATTGCCACTGTTTTTCTAGCATATAGGTTACAGCCACCTTATAATGTAGTTTACTGTCTTCGGGGTTTAAGTGAGTTGCTTTTTTATAATTCTGCCTTGCCTGTGCATAATTACCCATTCGATGATAACAATGTCCGATTGCCTCATAAATAACGTCTTCGGGACGGCTTAATTCCAATACTTTTTCGAGTGCCTCAATGGCTTCTTTGTATTTACGCAAACGCAAATAGGCATCCCCCATGTTACGATAAGCATAATCAAACTTTTCGTCTATCGCTATGGCATACTGATAAGCATCTATTGATTTTTCGTACAACTTCAATCCTTGATAGGCAGCTGCGAGGTTAAACCACGCTATTTCATTATAAGGATACTCATCTATTATGTTTTGATGCAAACGGATACTTTCTTCATTTCTGCCAGTAAAGTCTGTCCAGAAGCAAATCTTGTATAACGCTTCTTCATTATTTGGTTCTTCTTCGAGGATAAGTTTAAGACAGTCGAATACTTTCTCAAACTCTTCATAATCATCATACACGTCTGTCAGTTCAAACAACAATTCCAGTCTTTCCTCTCCTTCAAATAATTGTAATGCAGCTTCTAATAAATCAACTGCTTTAGGTTGTTGATCCAATGCCAGATAAGCATCAGTCTTTAAAATATATAAATCAATATTAGAGGAATCATATAACTCAGCAACTTCAAGAATAGCGAGTGCCTCTTCGTATTTACGGGTAGCAATTAACAAGTCTGCCTTCTTAAGCATTAACTGACTAGAGTAAGGGAATTGTTCCAACCCAACCTCAGAAGCATGTAAAGCTTCTGCTAAATTATCTTTCTCATCATAGTAGTCAATGATACGCTCGAAGTCGTCTTCTTCGATAAACGAGTGGCTTACTCCCCTTATAAGGTTCTGGTATTGCCTCAAGAGTTCATTTATTTCCTCTTTGTCTTCGTGATAAGAATGTTCCCTCATAATTAAAGGTTTATTAAAAGTATGGGAAAAAAACATTTACGAGTTAAATGTACCGTTTTTATTTTATCAACGAATGTTAATAATCAAATTACTACAATGGGGTGATTGCCCTGTAGTAGTAGTTCTACATTGCAGTAATTGCCTTGGATTTTATTGGATTTACCGATAAATTTTGGGATATATTTAGGATATTTGATTATGTTTGCAACACAAATAGAAATAAAAATGAAAAAACTGTCGATTGCATTCCTTTTTCTAATAGCCGTGAAGATTGCCTTTGCGTCTATTGGTGTATCAGGGATTAGTGATGATAAGTTGAAATCAAATAAATATTCCCTCAAAAACTTTAGTACACTTCGCCACACCTTTTCATTAAATTCATTAAAAAGTAAGTTGCATTATACTAGTTCCGATGTTTATTCAACATCAACCAATAACAGCACTGTACAAATGAATTCGATGATGAGATATGACCGAGGCAATACAACCTACATAATGCCTTACAACTACAAGGTTAAAGTTCCCAAGTTTAAGACTCCTTCTCCTAATAATTAATTCATTTGTGCATCTCTTCTAACTGAACTCATTCATTATAATGGATATATTCAGTTAAACAAACTTCACATTACATAATTCGGGTATATACGTATGATTATCCCTAGGTAAGGATTTAAGACATACTTATTTCTATATCATATTTATGTAATAGCCCTGAAACACCACTTATAGAAAATTTAGCCTTTTTAATACGGTTTTGTTCGGGATCAATAGCATAGTTATAAGCAGTACAAAAGTCGGCTTTCTCTAAGTTGGTATCTATAAAGATTGCACCAAGCAAATCGCAATTATTAAAAATAGTCATGGAAAGGTCAGCTTCAGTAAAGTCTACTTCTTGCAGACTTGAATTGTTAAAGGTTGTCTTTTTTAGTTTTCTTTTGAAAAAGGAAGACAAGTTAAGATTACAATTGTCGAAGGAAACAGAAAATAGAAAGACGCTGCAGTCCTCAAAATGCAACCCCAACAACTTACAACCCTTAAACTTAATATCACGAAGGGTTGTACCAGTAAGTTTTACCGTACTCAGGTTGCAATCTATAAAACTACATTCCGAAAAATATAATCTTGATAGGTTTAAACCAGAGAAATTACAATTAGTAAACACACAATTCTCATATTCTCCCTCAACTAGTTTAAGCTGTGAATAGTCTATACTCTCAAATTTCTGGTCTTCTATATATGTTTGTTCCATCTTAAAACAATCCAAATAGCTGGCTATCTATCTTACTATATATTTCGCCAAGATGCTCTTCATTCTCTGCAAACTTGTTCTTATCGCAATCAATAATCAAAACTGGCCCTTCTTTATATTCAGAAATAAACTTCTCATAGTACGCATTTAATTTCTTCAGATAATCCAACCGGATATTCTCTTCGTATTCTCTTCCTCTTTTCTGAATCTGATACACCAAAGTAGGCACAGAGGCTTTAAGATAAATTAATAAATCGGGAGGTTCTACCATTGACTTTAGCGTCTGGAAGAACTGGTAATAATTATCATAGTCCCGCTTGCTCATCAGGTTCATATCATGCAAGTTGGGTGCAAATATGTTGGCATCTTCATAGATAGTTCTATCCTGAATAACGGTTTCAGTTCCGCGTTGTATCTCTAACAGTTGTTGAAGACGGCTATTTAAAAAATAGATTTGCAGATTAAAACTCCAACGGGGCATATCATCATAGAAGTCCATCAAGTAGGGGTTGTGATCTACATCTTCAAATTGCGGTATCCACTTATAATGCTTACTAAGCATCTCGGTAAGTGTTGTTTTACCCGCACCTATGTTTCCGGCAACCGCAATATGCTTGGGCTTCTTTGAATTTGTCATACAGTTAATTTCTCGTGTAAATAAAGTATATATTTATCAATCGTTTGTAAAAAGTTTATTTTTAATAGTCCATCCTTATCGCCTTCCGAACTTCATGCAAGGTTGCACTAGCACTTTCTCTAGCTTTATCCGCCCCTTGTTTTATTATTTTAGTTAGCAACTCTTTGTTATTTTGAATATCTGCCGCCTTCTCCCTTATTGGCGCAACAAACTGTATCATATCCTCGGCCAACTGTTTTTTCATATCGCCATAACGAATAATACAGTTACCGTTGCTGCTTGCATTGAAGTCGGCCTCAAACTTTTGCACTGTATCTGGTGTGCTTACAAGCTTCATCAGCGTGAATAAGTTTTCGATATAATCAGGCTTATTACTATCAGGTGTTTCAGGCCCACCATCTGTTTTGGCCTTCATGATCTTTTTCTTCAACAACTCATCACTATCCGCCAAATACAACGTATTCAGTTGGTTCTCACTTTTACTCATCTTTCCATTACCATCCAAGCTTAAAATCTTCACCAACTCCCCTCCATAATTAAAGGCAATAGGTTCGGGCAATACATCGCCATATCTATGATTAAACCGTTGCGCAAAGTTGCGTGCCATTTCAAGGTGCTGTTCCTGATCTTTACCAACAGGCACTTTCACAGCCCTGTGAATTAATATATCTGCTGCTTGCAATACAGGGTAAGTTAACAAGCCTGCATTAATATTATCTGGCTGTAGGCGTACTTTATCTTTAAAGGTGGTTGTCTTTTCCAATTCCCCTTTATACGCAAGCATGTTTAGATAGAGGTACAATTCGGCTATTTCGGGAACATCACTTTGCACATAAAGACTCACTTTTTCGGGATCTAATCCGCAGGCAACATTTTCTGCAATTACTCGGTGAACCGCAATCTGCAGTTCTTTGGTATCGGGATGCGTGGTGAGGCTGTGCCAGTTAGCAACAAAAAAATAACAATTATATTCATCTTGCATACGAACATAATTGCGCATTGCACCAAAATAATTACCTAAATGTAAAAAACCGGTAGGGCGAATGCCGCTCAAAACAACCTCTTTTGCCATAGCGGCGAAGATAATGAATGAGAGAGTTATGAGATATGAATTGTGAGTTATAAGTTACAACAAAATAACTCATGACTTATTACTCATAACTAGTGCTCCTAGTCTAATAAGAAAGTTCGGAATGATATGGTTGTAGGTCCATACAATCTTGTCGGGGTCTTGAAGATGTTCAACCATACTCGCCCATTTGGCTTCGCCATGTTCGTCTATTACAGCCTTCTTTTTATCTTCCGTTTGCAAATACATACGCATGCCAATAGGATCCGCTTCGGGATGAAACTGTGTGCCCACAAAGTACTTATTGAATCGGATGGCCATTACTGCACGCTCAAAAGGCACGTGTGGTCTTTCCTTTTCAATAGACAAAACCTTGCCTCCCATCTTCTCTAATTCGGTATAATTTGGTTTAATCACCTGATAATCTCTACTGTCCACTGCAAAAAAAGGATCCTTCAATCCTTCAAAGACCACTTCTTCAAATCCATCGGCCAACATGTGCACAGGGAATACGCCAAACGAAACACTTTTTCGCTTACAAACCAACCCTGCATTGTAATACCTACATGCCAACTGAAAGCTATGACAAATAAACAACACCTCTTTTTTGTTGACTGCAGCGGGATTATTATTCCAGTCTTCTATCGACTTTAGCCACAAAAAATACTTCTTTTCCCATTCCGTTTCTACAGAATCCAAAGGCGATCCCGGCCCACCGCTAGATATATACCCATCATAGGAAGTATCGGGCAATTGCAAAAACTGTCTTACATCAAACTCATCCACAACAATATTTAAATGGTTTGTAGCAGAAAAATTTTTAATCAACTCTCTAATACAACGCATCCCCTCATTGGGGTATCCGTCATACAAATCGAGTATTGCTATCCGTATTGTCCTATCAGCCGACTGTTCCATTGCAATAACGAAAATAGGGAAATGTTAGTAGTTAGTCGTTAGTGATTATTGGTTATTTTTTAGAAATAGACGCTAGAACCTTATTTTCGCTTCAATTAAATATTTAAATATGAGTTACGAGATTACAGGAAAACTAATTGCGAAATACGATACGATACAACGTACAGAAACGTTTAAA
>CAISCV010000310.1 GCA_903883945.1 uncultured Chitinophagaceae bacterium
AGGTTGGTTGCAATGTGTAACGCCTCACCACCTATCGGGGTCTAGTTCCCCTTTAGGGGCGGAGGGGTACACCGGGGTGGTTAAGACAATTCCTATATGGGCTTCAATATAAAATTGTACCCCACCAATCACAAGGGCAACCATAAAAATGTCGAGAAATAATGTAGCTAACATGAGCGTTATGTTTTATTACAGTGCAAACTAACAAAGTCAGGTTGCAGGTTGGTTGCAATGTGTAACGCCTCAACACCTATCGGGGTCTAGTTCCCCTTTAGGGGCGGAGGGGTAACAAACAGGTTTGTCTCGTACTAAAAAACTATATATGTTTATTAGGTAATCTGTAATAAATTTACAATGTGTCCAAACAGTAACCTCAATGGAAGTAGGAGGTAATCTCTTAAAGAATATTAGAATTTATTTAAGACAATGTATTAAAACCGCGATTTTGTGCCAAATACCCCCCAAATTTCAAATAAACCCCACCCGACTGACAATGAATCATACACGAACGCTAATAAACCCCACCCAACCGACAATAAATCATACATGAAGTCTAATAAACGCCACCCGACTGACAATAAATCATACATGAACACGAATAAACCCCACCCGACTTATAATTATTGACAGGCAACTTCAAATAAACCCCACCATACTCCAAATAAAGAGCATCCTTTCTCAAATAAACCCGAGGTAGGAACAAATAAACCACCCCGTGTTTAACATTAAGGTGTAAAAGTCATTGAGTAACTCCATCTAAATAAGAAAAAGCCCAACTAGTACACAAATATCCTGGTCTGGCTCATAGACTATCCGCTAATAATGACCAATTAATTTCGAGAAACTTATCTAACCCAGCGCCTGTTTCAGCTGAAAGAAGAGAATAACGTATGAATTGGTTAATGGGAAGACGATAGAAAAGATTTTTGGGGCATTGCAGGCTTTTTGAGATTAAATCATCCGATTCTTTGTTTTAAAACGACTCTAAGTTCATTTTTCATTTCATCGGTGATAGTCTCTTTAGGTACGAGAAAAAAAGATTTCTCATCAAAGTATAAATGAATAAAATGAGGACTTTCGTAATATTTTATAAAACTGTCCCAAGTCCACATTACATACCCATTTGTATTCTCTAGCCTAACACCCGCATCGGTAAGGTAGATATTGTAACTGTCTTTAAAAGTAGCCGATTTGCGATAAATGGTATAGGGCAAAATAAACCAGATGCTTATCATCATACAAACCCATATACAACTACCCAGCATAAGGGGTTCGGGTCTAACCTTATGGTTATAGTAAAGGATAGCTGCAACGATAGCAAACACATTAACGACAATAATCATTACTTTTATTTCTTTCTTAGAAAAGAAATGGTATCGTAACCCTTGAATCGTTTTATTTTTATCGTAGCTGAAACTAAAATGCATAAGGAAGCAAATATAATACAACCAACCTTTAGTGGCAAAATACTCGCAAAAGGTTTTAGCCCACTATCTAACACTTGCCCAATCTACAGGGTGCTCGTAGAAAATAACACCATTGGGCCAAGCTCCCGGATGATGACTAAACCCATCCACAAGCGCTATAGAATACGCATTGGTTGCACCCGACTGTGTCGTCTGCGGACCCTCTTTTTGCAACACACTCCAGGTTTTCATAGCAGGTCTAATCACCGCAATATGACCAGGTCTCCGTTCATCTTCATTTTTAAAGGCTGTTACAACCAGGTATCCCTTGTTGGCAAAGTTTTGTGCCTCCATTCCATTAGTTACTTTCACCCATCCTTCGGTAGTGGCATTGTTAGACTGCAACCAATCGAACTGTGCATTTGCTAATAATGTCTGCTCGTGCTCGGGGGGACGAAGGAGATATACCCCGACTTTTTTTGAAAAAGAAGCGGCAAAAGCACTACAATGTGTTGTGGTAGGCTTACTAGACACAGACACAGTTTCTCCTGTTTCCCAATCGACTTTAAAGCCTTTTTTCCAAAGGTCCTCTACACGAGTTGCATCTAACAGTTTTATTAATTTCCGTCCATTTTCGGTTATAGAATCGGTTGTTACCTCCTGCGAAAAAGAATTAAGGGTAATTAAGGTGAACAATAAAAAGGTGAGCTTCTTCATCGTGTAATTATTTTTAATAAAATGATAGTGGTGTAATGACTAGATAATGTAATACAACTTTTTGTTAAAGTATATAAGGCATTTAAATGATTAATTCTATCTGACGAATCCCCCCCTTTTGATAGTAAGATGGAGTCAGTAGCTATTTTGATATTGTACCATAGGATGCTAGCCAGACAGGGTGCCTGTTTTTAAGCACAAAAGAAAAGAAGTTAGTAGAGATAAGCAAGCCCTATTTACGTTCAACATGATTCGTATCAGTGATTTATTGATACAGCTCTTTAACTTCAATTTCGATATTAAATTGCTTAACTATACCTTTATCCCCTTTAAATTAAAAAGAAACAAAGGGTTACTCATAAAAATATATTAGATGAAGATATTTTTCAGGTTATTACAGTTCTCCAAACCATACCATCACTATGTACCAGAATACATCACCTACATCTTCTTTTTTATCATTTTTGGCTTATTAAATTTCACACTACTTATTCCGCTACTCGATGTATTGTTCAACAACCAGCAGCCTTTGGTGGCAGCAATGCCTCATTTTAGTTTCAGTATAGACTACTTAAAAGAGTACTTCTATTACAACCTGAATGGTTATGTAAAAACCGAAGGTAAACTTGGTGTACTCATCTATGTGTGTGTCGTACTTTTTATATTTGTGTTACTCAAGAATCTCTTTGGTTATCTGGGCCAGAAGGTTCTCACAAGAATGCGGGTGAACTTATTAGGCAAATTGCGAAGTGAATTATTTTATCAATATAGCAACCAGTCATTAGCCTTTTATCATTACGAGAAAAAGGGAGATCTGTTATCCACTATCAGTAACGATGTCGTAGAGATAGAAAACTCAATCACTACCTCTATACAAACTATTTTCAGGGAGCCATTTATGATTATTGCCACTTTCATTATGTTGTTTTATCTCTCCCCTATGCTTACCCTTTTTACCCTTTTATTCTTTCCTGTTTCGGGTTTTATCATTTCTAATATAACCCGAAGGTTACGCAAACAATCCAACCAAAACCAAGGGATGGTAGGCGTTGTTTTGAACATGGCCGAAGAAGCAATTTCAGGAATACGAATCATCAAGAGCTTTAATGCCGAAAAGATTTTAAATGAGAAGTTTGCAGTGGCAAACAATAAACTTTCCAAAACACTAAAATCTATTTTAAACCAACGAGAACTGGCCTCACCACTCTCCGAAGTATTGGGTGTATTTGTTATTTTAGTGATTATTGTTTATGGTGGCTGGCTAATTTTAGAAGGAAGGAGCACCCTCACCGCCTCAGGTTTTATTGCATATATAGCTTTCTACTTTCAGATGATACAACCTGCAAAAAGTGTTGCCAATGCATTTGCGGTTCTACAAAGAGGATTATCTGCGGGAGAACGGGTATTGCGGGTAATTGATATGCCTCACATTGTTGCAGACAAAAAAGAGGCTATTTCCAAGACTGAATTTACGAATGAAATAGTATACAACAATGTCTCATTTGCTTATAAGGAAGCCCCCATTTTAAAAGGATTAACAACTACAATTACAAAAGGGAAAACGATAGCATTGGTAGGTGAAAGCGGCGCAGGCAAGTCTACTTTTGCTGATTTAATCCCTCGTTTTTATGATGTAATAGGAGGCAGTATCACTATTGATGGCATAGATATACGAGACATTAAAGTAAAAGATTTACGTTCGCTTATTTCTATTGTTTCTCAAGAAGCTATTTTATTTAACGACTCTGTACTAAATAATATCACCTTGGGGAGTGAGGTAATTGATAGAGAAAAAGCGATAGAAGCAGCAAAAATTGCGAATGCACACGAATTTATCTCAAAATTAGAAAATGGATACGACACAGAGACTGGCGACAGGGGTATGCGGCTAAGTGGCGGACAAAAGCAACGCCTGACCATTGCAAGAGCCATTTATAAAAACGCCCCGATTCTTATTTTAGATGAGGCCACCTCTTCCCTAGATACAGAAAGCGAACGGTTGGTTCAAGATGCTATCAACAAGATGATGCAGAACAGAACAAGTATCGTAATTGCACACAGATTAAGCACCATCAGGCATGCAGATGAGATAATAGTGTTGCAAAAGGGTAATATCATCGAACGAGGCAACCATGAACAATTATTAGCTGCCGATGGCATGTATAAGAAGCTGATAGAGATGCAGGAGATGAAGTAATTAGCTTTCCGTTGACCGTTTACCGTCAAACCGAAAGCGGCACTTCGGTAAACGGAAAGCAGTTAACGGTTAACAAATTAAAGTTATGATCAATTTTATTCCCATATTCCCGTTGGGTATTGTTGTGTTTCCCGGCGAGGTATTAAACCTACACATCTTCGAGCCTCGCTACAAACAATTGGTTAACGATTGTTATGCAGAAGCAAAGCCTTTTGGTATACCAACAGTTTTGGAGAATGGTGTAAACGAATTGGGTACTTTGGTGGAGATAATGGAAGTTGTGGAAGTGTATGAGGATGGAAAAATGGACATAAGAACTAAAGGGATTCAAGTATTTAAGACGCTAGAATTGGTAAAGGGTATTCCAGATAAATTATATAGTGGCGCTATTGTGCAATATCCACGCAATATTGTCGATAGAAATACAGTATTGATGACTACAATTCTGCCCCTTGTAAAAGAATTGCATAAACTATTGAATGTAGAAAAAGACTTTAAGAAGCCCGACGAGGAGTTGGTTAGTTATGATATTGCACATCACATTGGATTGCCTGTGAATGAGGAATATGAACTTAATAGTCTGCTTTACGAAGTGCAAAGACTAGAATATATCAGGAGGCATTTGCAAAAGATAATACCCATCATTACAGACGCCGAAAAGTTGAAGAATCGCATTCAGCTAAATGGACATTTCAGGGAGTTGAAAGGATTTAATTTCGATTTACCTTAACTTAACCACACATCAAACACATAGAATCTCAGAGTAGTTAAGATAATAAAGCATTAGTTTTACATTTTGTATAGACTATCTGTCCTTTCAAAGCGAAGCGCATTCTTTACAATTTTGCGATGTGCCTAATGTGTCTATGTAGTAAAAAAATTATATTATGGGAATTACACTTTGCTTTGATTTTGGAAATACGCGCTTGAAGTGTGCCGTGTTTATGGATGGCAATTTAGATACAGTAGAGGTACTTAACGATGAAAGTAGTCAATCAGTTAAAGCTATATTAGATAAGTACAACCCCAATAAAACGATTCTATCTTCTGTTATTAAACACGATATACAAATAGAGGAATTATTAGCAGGGTCTACACATTTCCATAAGCTGAATCACACCAGTAAATTACCTATTTCTACCCCAGTGGGAAAGCCTGAAACGATTGGAGCAGACAGGTTGGCTATCTGTGCAGCTTCGGTAACGATGTTCCCTAATCAACATACCTTATCTATTGGGTTGGGCACTTGCACCACCTATAACTTCACCAATAAATACCACGAGTTTTTGGGTGGAAGTATCTCTCCGGGATTGATTATGCGTTTTAGAGCTATGCACGAACAAACAGCATTACTACCTTTAGTAAAGGCGCAGCATAACTTTCCTTTGGTAGGATATGATACCAACACCAACCTACAAAGTGGTGTAATTTTGGGAATGAGTAAAGAAATAGACGGCATCAGCGAGGCCTACAAAGAGAAATATAACAACCTAAAGGTTTTGATGACGGGTGGCGACATGCCCTTCTTTCTTCCTCATCTAAGGAATGATCTGGTTGCAGATCCCGACTTATTATTCAAAGGGTTGTATGCCATCAGTGAGTGTAATTAACCTTTACACTTTTTTCACTCACTCCTTCGTTTTTTTGCGCCTATTCTCAAGTAGTCTTCATGTATCAGTTTCAGAAAATACTTTTTCATTCAAGGATAATAATAGCGTTAGTACTTGCTATTAGTTATCTGAGTAGTTGTGAGAACGATATACAATTGGTAAAAGCATTGGGAGAACATAAACTAGGCATCGAAGAAGGGAAAAACATAGAAAGCATTATGACCGAGGGGGGCAAGACTAGTGCACGCTTAACTGCCCCGTTGATGCTTCGCTATCAAACAGACTCTGCTAAAGTAGAGTTCCCAAGGTCTCTGCATGTAGATTTCTATGATAGCCTTACCACTGTCGAGAGTCAGTTATATGCTAGTTATGGTCGCTATCTCGAGAATGACAATAAGGTTTTCTTGAGTGATAGTGTGATTGTTTTCAATCGCAAAAAAGATACATTATGGTGTAAGGAGTTATATTGGGACCAAACATTGGGAATATATTATACCGATAAACCTGTGGTGATTAGTCAGCAGAATCCCAGACAAAAGATATATGGACAAGGCTTGCGGGCAGATCAGAACTTTAAATGGTTTACCCTCAACAAAATCGGACGAATAAATACAGGCAAACAAAGTTTTATTAATATAGCAGATAGCACATATTAGTTGTTAGTTATTAACGAAAGCATAACTAACAACTAACAACTAACAACTAAATGAAAGGTTCCATTGGTATTTTTGATAGTGGTTATGGTGGTCTCACCGTTTTGAAGGAGATTGTAAAGGAGCTACCGCAATACAGTTACCAATATCTGGGCGACAATGCCCGTGCGCCTTATGGATCACGCAGTTATGAAACGGTTTATCAATATACCTTACAGTGTGTGGAATGGTTTTTTAGTCAGGGTTGTTCGTTAGTAATACTCGCTTGCAACACCGCCTCCGCAAAGGCTTTAAGGACTATTCAACAGAAAGACTTATCAAAAACTGCTCCCAACAAACGTGTATTGGGTGTTATCCGCCCTACCACCGAAGTATTGGGACAATATACCCACACCAATAAAGTGGGGATTGTAGGCACTAGTGGCACGATACTTTCAAATTCGTATCCTATTGAGATTGCTAAGTTTTTCCCTGATATCAAAGTCTACCAGGAAGCTTGCCCTATGTGGGTTCCATTGATTGAAAATAACGAATATTATAGTGCCGGTGCGGACTATTTTGTAGAAAAACATTTGCAAAATCTTTTCAATCAAGACAAGGATATAGATACTTTGTTGCTTGCGTGTACACATTATCCACTGCTATTGGAAAAGCTACAGCAGTTTACACCATCTTCTGTTACCATTGTATCGCAAGGAGAGATTATAGCTAAGAGTCTAGCAGATTACCTAAAACGACACCCCGAAGTAGAAGACAAATGTTTACAAACAGCTTCTATAGGATTCTATACAACAGATGACACAACTGATTTTAATAATAAGGCTACTATTTTCTGGGGAGACAAGGTACATTCCAATCACGTGGTTTTATAGTTTGAATAGAAAGAATATTTGTTAAAATCTACACCACCAATTAAACCACAATTAGAGTATTTTAGCCCAGCATTGTCCATTTCTATTATTTCTCTTTTTCGATATTTAAGAACCTTTGCTAGTTACCAGAATAATATTATCTATACACAATTTTGTTACTTTAAAAGCAGCATTCAGTTTTAGCAAATGCTTACTCTTTGATAAATTTCAGATTAAACTTATTCCCTTTTAAATCAACAACTTCAAGAATATAAATGCCTTTAGCAAGCTGTTTCACGTTAATAGAGGTAGGATTGTTAAAATACTTTATACCCTCAAGTCTGTTCGTTTTAATACCAACCATCGAATATATATTCATCTTACTAATCACCTTTACGGTACTATCTCTATCTGTAACAATATTCAGTTGTTCCTTTACTGGATTTGGATAAGTATAAAATTGATAATTACCCGTCTTGAACGGCAGCACCCCAATTGAACTATAGCTACTTGTCCCATCAGTTTTAATTACTTTGATGCGGTAATAAAGCGTATTGGTTTTTTTTGGAGTATTTGCATCTATCCATTCATAGCTACTTATATCCTTTACTTTTATTGAAGCAATTGCAAAAAACAGTTTACCATCACTGCTTCTCTCTATTTGATAGCTAGCAATTGTTGATCTTTCCACTATGTTCCATTTTACCTTAGCAACACGCCCTTCATTAGTAACAGAAATCCTTAAAAAATCAATTGGCAATGGTATTACCCTGTTGGTTATAATATAAAATCTGTTCTTGCCTTTGCTTGCAGTGTCACTCGTTATATTAAAATCATAGAGGGGGTTTACGCTTATAACCCTGCTAACGTTCAAGAACCTATCTACCAAAGTATAGTTATGGTTTCCTACTCCGTCGTAATCATTAAACAATAAACGGAATGTACCAAGTGTATTACTATTTACACCTATTTGAGCAGTATCTGTGCTTGTTGTGTCAGAGTAGGTAGCAATTGCCATTGCCTTACCCGACTTTACAATGGCAAGTACCTGACCAGCGGTATTTAAGGATTCTACATCCCAAATAGAATTATACAACTTATCTCCATTTTTATTAAATCGTATTACAACCTCATCTAAAAGTGTGTTCGACATCGATTTCAATCCGACTCTAATAAATTGCAAATTTGCATTACCAAAATATAGGGTATTAGGTAAAGCATCATTCACCTTATGGCTTTCGTGAAATATTACATTCCCATTAGTATTGGCTTGTACAAAGAAGGCCTGTCCACTTGCAATACAATTACCAAATGTGTTATCATAACCATTTGCGCCATTTGCAATAATGCCATAAGAGAAAGTGCTGTAATTACCGTTCCCAAACGGGCTGTATGTCCACATCTTATTATTAATATTTGAGTTATTTGCTTGGAAAGCAGTGTAGCTGATTTCACAAGGGTATGGATTTGCGATGAGAGTATATTTATGAATTAGAATATCATTCAGAGGCACTAAAACATCTCCTGATTGTACAATGCCTGTTGCACTCAATATTACTTCTTCTGGTACCGTCGGATTATTGGTTTCTAATTGATTAGTGCAAGAGACAATTGTGCTATTTCTGTTACCTCTAATGTTCATAATATATCCGGTTCCGGGGGAAAGATTACTTAATTCTGTATTAAGAATACCCACATATCTACTCCCATTTACGGGTATAGGGTTGTAATTATACATACTCGGCAAACCATTAAGTGTCACATCAAAACCATTGCTGTTATACTTATCTGTACTTCCGGCATCCCCAGTTGTTGCACCACAAGGCGTACCTCCCGAGCCAGCCCCTGATATATAAATTTGCTGTTGCCAACTATTACGAACACTTGTTAATACAGAACTTCCGATATAGCTATATTTTCTTGCAGACTTTGCGGTAATGTACCTTTCTACCGTTACATTTCCTATAATGTTTCCTGCTGATTGTGCTATTCTTGCGGTACCGTGTATATCCGATTTTATTACTAAGTTACCACCCGTATACAAAGTTGCACCACTCCCAATTATCACTGACCCCGGAACAAAACCGCCCACTATACTCAACTGATTACCCAAAGTTACAGTGGCATTATTGGTAATCGTAAGGCTGCTTATTGTGTTTTTACCTAAAGTAAAATTGATTGTTCCTGCTACCCCTGTAATAGTTAAACTCGACGAACTTGAAGTTGTAATTGTACCGTTACCAGTTACTGCGCCGTTAATGGTAAGTAGGTTACCATTTAAATCTAAAACTTTCCCACTTGCAATAGACAAGTTGCCAATAACAGTATTCGTTGCTAAGACTGGTGAGAAATTAGTTACCAATGGAATGGCTATATCAGCACTTGAAAGCGGAATCTTATTGTCTGCCCAATTATTGGCAATATTAAAATCTGCCGTTGTCCCCACCCAAGTGCTTAGTGCAGCTTTTACGACATAAACTAAGTTAGCGGTTAATGATGTTCCATAACTATTTGTAGCATTTGTGGTAATGGCATATTTACCAATGGCAGTGGTAGATTGTACCGTTATTACGCCAGTAGTAATATTTAAGGTCATCCCCAAAGGCAATCCACTTGCAGAAAAGCTCGAAGGACTATTACTGGCAGTTAACCCAAAAGAAGTTGACGTTCCAACAATAGAACTCGCAGAAGTGTCATTAGTCATGATTGGAATTCCTCCTACTGTACCAAACAAGGTAAAATCACTTGCTGTGGTACCTCCTTGGTCATAAATATACCACGACCCTACACTAGTGTTTGCATAAAAGGGCACAATCATTATCGTAACCATTGTTCCACCTTCCAGATTTTGCAACGAAGAAATTCCACTCAAATCTATAGATGGGATATTGGCCCCACTGGAACTTGTACTAGAAAAACTAAGTGAACCACTTGCGCCTATTAAAACATACGCCCCTTTATTAATTTGATAATATATTGAACCAAAAGAGGGTCCGGTAGAGGAACGCTTATAACTAAATTGAGGAATACTACTAATAGACGCTGTATACCCTGCTGCCACTTGTAAAGTAAAATAGACATTAACACCTGTAGAAGCACCAGGTTCTGTTGCACTGGTTGACCAATTATTACCTCCCCAACCCCTAAATATTCCTGGAGATGGAATTATGTTTACGCCTCTCGTCAGTCCACTTATAATTACACCAACCGGTGATGCTGTCGTAGTTAGAAAAGGGGTATCCACAAATCCGTATAAATTACTCATATCCCATTGCGCTAACGCCACTCCTGCTTGTGCTGCGCTAACAGTGCCATTACAGGTAACATTTACAGCAGGTGCTCCTCCTCCAGTATTTATGATTTCTTCTCCTAAATATCCACCTTGAGCAAGTCCTGATTTTAAACGGACATAAATTGGTGTGGGTACTAATAAATAACTCGTAAATGCAAGTGTTTGTGACCCACCAAATGAGCTATTGTCTTTTGACACTTCAAAATCAGTTGTTCCCGTTATGGTAATATTACCACTTGGTGTTGCTAGATTGTTGGCACTTATGGTATAACCAAAACTAATTGACGAACCACTACCTAGATTATAATTCATATTAGATAATACCCCTCGATCTACTAATATCGTTGGTGTAGCAGTAATGATAGTACCCATCAAAGGGAGTGATGTATTGTATCTAGGACCATTCATGCAATTAATATTATTAAAAGAAAAAATCCAGTACCAATAAGAAGTATTGGCAGTTAATCCCGAAGAAATAACAGAAGTTGCATTACTAACAGACTCTATATAACCACCAAGGGCTATCGTGCCAACAATATAGGAAATTGCATCCACAGGATTTGTAGGTGGCGTATTTGAAATCGTTCTAATTATTAAATACCCATCCGGATTATCTACTGATGGAGAAAAAGATATTGGCACACTCCTACTTGTTATTGTCCCAAATAGTAAACTAGTTGGTTGGGCAGCAGGCGGCACGCAATAGATAGGCGTATAAGTAAGGGTGATTTTATTTCCAACAAAAGAAACAGTAAAATAATTGGCATATCCTGCGGTTGTTCCATTGGTAGTAAAAATAATATTTGATGTTGTAGGTGCAATACCACTGTAAGTTCCTACTACCCAACTAATAGTTGTATTTACATCAAATCCAGCAATTATTCCATTTATAGCAATAGTAAATTTTGACGCTACCGTAGCATTGTTCGTAACGGTTTCTGCAACTAATTCATCCCAGTTAGTCCCGGCAACACCCGTTACATTGTTTAGGTCGATAGCATATACGCCTCCACCTTCCAATGTAAGGTTCCCCGTAGTTATTGTACCAATTATACCGGTATTATTGGGGCTGATAGTGCCATACAATGCCACATCTCCAGCTAACGTTCCTGTACCTGCTAATGTTCCGCCACTAGCTACAGTTACTGCATTACCAGCAGCCAAACTTCCTGTTAGTGCAAGCGTCCCTGCATTGATGGTGGTCGTTCCTGTGTAGGTATTTATTCCTGAAAGCGTTAAAGTACCTGTTGCTTGTTTTATTAGATTCAC
>CAISCV010000311.1 GCA_903883945.1 uncultured Chitinophagaceae bacterium
GTTGCCGTGCAATTTCAGCATTACAGGGAATATAATACAATGGAAAACAATATTATCCTTTCCCACAAAATGTACAAGCTTTGTATTGGGAGCATACCAATAAGGCTTCCAGTCTTTTTCATTGTTCAAAGCCCATTGCTTGGTAGCACTGATGTAACCAATTGGGGCATCGAACCAAACGTATAGGACTTTACCCTTATCGGTTTCGTTTACTGTATTCTGTTGACCGTTAACCGCCAAATTGGTCGTTCCTTCGGTTAACGGTTGACTGTCAACAGAAAGCGGCAGTCGTATTCCCCAATCCAGATCTCTTGTTACAGCACGAGCTTGCAATCCGCCATCAATCCAACTTTTGCATTGCCCTAATACGCTTGTGCGCCAGTCGTCTTTATGTTGCGTTAAAATCCAGTTACGCAGAAATTCTTCATGCCTGTCCAAGGGCAAATACCAATGTTTCGTGACCTTTTTTATAGGGGCATTCCCACTAAGGGTACTCACTGGGTTTATAAGCATATCGGGGCTGAGCGTACTACCACATTTCTCGCACTGATCGCCATAGGCATTGTCATTACCACATACAGGGCAAGTACCTTTAATGTATCTATCTGCCAAAAAGGTATTCGTAGCTTCATCATAATACTGCTCAGATTCTTTTACTTCCAAGTCGCCATTATCATTCAAGACCTTAAAAAATTCTTGCGCAGTTTCATGATGCAAGGGAGCCGAAGTGCGATGATAGATATCGAAAGCAATACCCAGATCTTTTAAGTTCTGCTCTATAATGGGATGATACTTATCTATGATTGCTTGTGCTGTTGTCCCTTCCTTCATAGCTTGAATAGGTATTGCCGTACCATGTTCATCACTACCACAAACAAAAACTACGTCTCGTTTTTGTGCTTTCAGGTAGCGAACATAGATGTCGGCAGGCAGATAAGCCCCAGCCAGATGCCCAATATGTTTCAATCCATTGGCATAAGGCAATGCCGCAGTAATGAGGTATCTACCAATTTTATTCTTATTTTCTGTCGTATCCATAATTTATTTCCCTAGTAAAAAGGCGGTAAAAATAGTTATGAAACATGAGTTATGACTATATAAGTTTACCCCTCCCTTGTATTTCTTGCAACATAAATGCGGTTCAATGGATAATATCAGACAAAACCTAAAAATAAATGGCATTCCTTTTGCAAACCTTCTTTAAAGAAATCTCTTTAATATTTCACTCACACAAAAATACATTTTATGAAAAAGTTCCTATTACTATTCACCCTATTTGTGGGGTTACAGCTTTGGGTTAATCCTGCTTCTTCACAAGAAATTTTTGTTAAAATCCGGCCCACAGCACCTGCTTTTGTAAGACCTCCAAAACCCAGACCAGAACATATCTGGGTAGAAAGCGAATGGGTATGGAGAGACGGAAAGTATGAATTTATGCCCGGTTATTGGACCTTACCCAGAAGAGGGTTTCACTTCGTTCCTGGATATTGGAGAAATACGAGAAGGGGAGAGGTATGGATTAGGGGAGTGTGGAGAAGATAAATCTATTTGATGTAACATTATTGCAGGCTACATTACCTTTTGGTTTTGTAGCCTGTTTTTGTAAAGAAGATTATCTATTTCCAAGCCTTTTTATCGCAATACAGCTTCTTAGATTACATCGTTTCGGAATATACATCTGTTTGCAAAAAATCATTATCCTTAACTACTTTATGATCCGATTCATACACTTCCCATGGTGTACCCACAGCAGTCTGGTGATTTTCTTTTAACCATTCCTGCATAGCCGCATAAGCACGTGGCAATAGAGAGCGTCGCCCAAAGAAATGTACCACCACTGCTTTTGTTCTTTTTGTTTGTCTGTAAAAAGTACCAGGCTCGGGTGTTGCGAGTTTTTTAGCTAGCGGAACACCAACTTCTACCACATACAAATTGGGCTGTTGTGAGTGCCATGCTGCTGGTGGACCTACAGGGATTAAATGATTTTTAACCAAAATAAAGTCCAAATTGTTAAATAACACATTTTGCTTTGTCTTTATGGCACTTGGATTATCTGAGAAGTCCTTTACCATCAAAAACAATTGAGGTCTTACCAGGGTAGGCTCTGCATTAATCACTGTTTCGTCTGGGGCACTTTTAGGTTCTTCAACTGCCTGCTTTGTATCGGGAGACGTAGACGTAGAGGTGGTTGTGGTATCTGTAGTGGTTTCTTTATCCTTATCTTTTGTTCCAAAACTAAAATTTTCACAGCTACTAAACAGCAAAACTGCAAACGCTAGCACATAAATTTTCATCGAAGATGTTCATTTAAAATGTAAAGGAAAGATATTTTCTTTAAAAACGAATAAAGAAATGAAATGTTGTGCTAGCTAAATTTTTCTATCCAAAAACATTTTTTTAACCGTTTATACTTTTTTTTAGGAAAAATATATTGCAGCAAGTATTTTCGGCGAAATTAAAAATAATATATATGAAGTTAATGATGAAGCATTCGATGCTTTTGGCAGTATTATTTGCCTTTGTTATGAGTGCTACCGCACAAAAATCAAATTATGATCAGCACCGTATTTTCAATCCAACCTTTTACACTACCAATGGAAACGAATCTCACACTGCAGGTGGAGAGCCAGGCGTAAAATACTGGCAAAACAGAGCCGATTACAAAATCGCCGTTTCGTTGGATACCGCTACCAACAAAATAAAGGGTGAAGTTGCTATTAGCTACACCAACAATAGTCCTGAAAGGCTACCTTTTCTTTGGCTACAATTAGACCAGAACATATACAAATCCACCTCTAGAGGGGAGCTGACCAGTCCTGTTTCCGGCGGCAGGTTTACCAATAAAGCCTATACAGACGGCGATGAGATAAAATCGATTACCGTTACGCAAAATGGAAAGACTCAAAAAGCAGATTATATCGTTACAGATACAAGACTTCAATTGCGTTTGAAAGATACCGTTAATGCACGTGGAGGCAAGATTGTTATCAAAATTGAATATGCTTTTACCCTTCCCGAATATGGCACAGACCGTTGTGGCCGATTGAAAACAGAAAACGGCTGGATATACGAAGTGGCACAATGGTATCCTCGTATGGAAGTGTATGACGATGTACTAGGTTGGAACACCTTGCCTTATCAAGGGGCTGGCGAGTTTTACCTAGAATATGGAGACATCGATTATACCATTACTACGCCTGCAAATATGGTGGTGGTTGGTTCGGGCGATTTGGTAAACTCTGCCGAGGTGCTTACCCCTGCAACCATTGCCAAACTAAATAAAGCAAAAAACAGTGACAGTACTATTACCATCAAAAGCGAGCAAGACCTTGCTAGTACTAGTTTCTATCCAAACAAGCCGGCTCTTACCTGGCATTTTTTCTGCAAAAACACCAGAGATGTAGCATGGGCTGCTTCAAAAGCGTTTATCTGGGATGCTGCACGCATCAACCTCCCTAGTGGCAAAAAGATATTGGCACAATCGGTTTATCCAACCGAAAGCAAGGGTACCGACCGTTGGAGCAGAAGCACCGAATATGTAAAAAATTCTATTGAGCTTTATTCTACCGAATGGTTTGAATATACCTATCCTATTGCAACCAATGTAGCGGGCAATGTAGGCGGAATGGAATATCCAGGTATTGTTTTTTGTGGCTATAAAGACAGAAACAGCAGTTTGTGGGGTGTAACCAATCACGAGTTTGGTCATAACTGGTTTCCGATGATTGTGGGCAGCAACGAAAGAAAATATGCCTGGATGGATGAAGGTTTCAACACCTTTATTAATGGGGTAGATACCAAAGTATTCAACAAAGGTGAATACGACGAAAAACAAGATGTGCAGGGATTGGCAAAGGGCTTTTTTGGTGAAAAGATGGATGCCATCATGAATATTCCCGAGGTAATACAAGCTAGCAATCTGGGCACAGCTGCCTACGAGAAGCCTGCTGTTGGGTTGAATATTCTTCGCAATTACATACTAGGCAAAGATCGTTTTGATTATGCTTTTAGGACCTATGTAAAACGTTGGGCTTTTAAACATCCTACGCCTTGGGATTTCTTCCGTACCATGGAAAATGTGGGTGGAGAAGATTTAAGTTGGTTTTTTAAAGAATGGTTTCTCACCAACTACAAGCTAGATCAAGCCGTAAAATCGGTTCAATATGTGGAGGGTGATGAAAAGAATGGCGCTTTGATAACGGTTGAGAATTTAGAGGAGATGGCATTGCCCATTGTATTGGCTATCAAACAAGCAGATGGTACCAAAGACACGATTACACTTCCTGTAGAAATTTGGCAACGTGGAGGTAGTTGGACATTCAAATACAAGTCTACTTCTGCCATCAGCAAAATAACGGTTGACCCCAACCACGATTTTCCCGACATCAATCCTGCCAATAATGTCTGGGAAGGCAACAATAAACCTATCCCCGCAGGTGCCACTGCCAAAGGAGTGATAGAAAATTACTTAGCAGCAATAGGTGGGGAAGCAAAATTGAAAACGATAACCGATTTTTCTGAAAAAGCGACCGGTAGTATTCAGGGTATTGAGGTAGAAATGAACATCAAACAAAAAGCGCCCGACAAATATTTTCAGGAGATGACTATTCCTGCCATGAGTATGACGCCTATCAAAATAATCGTAAATGGGGATAGTATACAGGTTTTGCAAAATGGCAGTAAAGTAGATCTTCCTGCCGAAGCAAAAGAATACTTTAAGGCTAAAGCCAACATTTTCCCCGAGCTTATGATGAAAGCGTCCGATTTACAATTAGCCCCCAATCTGGTATCTATCGACGAGGCTTCAGCCTACGAAGTAATTGAGGATAAAGGAGAGGGTAGCAAAACGGAACATTACTTCGATACCAAAACGGGGCTTAAAATAAGAGAAGTTACTGTTGCTGCTGGTAAAAACAGCTCTGTAGATATAAGCGACTACAGACAACTGCCCAATGGCGTGAAAATAGCATACAACCGAAAAGGAGATTTTGGGGGTAATATGATTGAATTTAAAATAAAAGAAGCGAAGGTTAATTCCAATTTAACTGATGCCGATTTTAAATAACCAGTTTTATTTCTATTGTGATAAACGCTATGCAAATTATCTGCATAGCGTTTGTTGTAGTATAAACATTTGATTAAATTCTTAATTTAAAATTTAAAATTCCCAACTCAAAATTTCTAAAGTTTCGTCATTACTACCGCAACCACCACCGCTACCCCATCTTCTTTGGTGAATTCTATAATATTGTTTTCGTAGTTCAGGTGGGTAGCTTCCAGTTCGAGGTCGCCATAGAGGGAAGTGTTAAGCGAGAAGTGCCCGATTGCATCGGATAAGGTGCTGGTATTAGCACCAATGATGCGCACTTTGATGCCAGCCAATACAACGCCATCTTCATCTTTGCAAGTGCCTGTTACCACAGATAATATGCCTGTACTGCGATATTTCACACCCCACAATCGGCATTCTGCCCTGCGGTTAGACGGGGAATTCAGACTATAATGCGCCTCTACTTCGTCCCATATATGGGTGATGAGGTCTTTTATTTCTATTGTTTGTAATGCCAATGCATGCACCGCCTCGTTTATGGATGTTTGTGCATTGCTTACGGCCAAAATAATAGGCAGTGCCGTGCTAAAAATAAGGGTGAACGCTGCAATGGTGGGCGAAGCAATGGCTTTGCCACCTGCGGCACGACGGAGAATATCGCCACTAAGTACCGATTCTGCCGCTGACAACAAATTGGCATCCGACCCCATAGCAGGCATTCTTTTGTTGGTGATATTCAAACCATAATAAGACCTTGCCTCTTTTGGTACGTCACCAATGCTAATTTCATTATTCAAACTAGTATAAAAACTGGTCACAAAGGTTTTAAGCAATAGTCGCTGTGGTTTGGCAAGTGCAACTGCTGCATGGTGCGTTGCTTTGGCAGCAATTATGTGGTCTCTACTGTTTTTGTAGGCAGCTAAATCTAGATCGAGCCTTTCTGAGGTAGTGTCGGACAAGATGTTTACTGCAGGGAGTACGATGCCATCTTTTTTTGTTTTTGCAATAGACATTGCCGCAATGCGACCTGTAATTGAGTTGGAAATAATTCTTGAAGTGCCCATGGGTATACGTTTGAAGGTGATGAAAAAAAATGATTTAATAAAATCGATTCAACCAACCATCGCGATATCCCTTGCTGCGGCTACACTGTGCTGGAGTGGAGTGGTAACCTAATAAGAGCGACAGATATATGTAAGAACGATGTAAAGGTATAGGCATATTGATATTTTAAATTTATTTATTAATTGGTAGTTTCTAAATGATTTAATAATTACGCTAATTGATTGTTTTTATGCAATAAAAGGGCCCCTATCAAATTTAAAAGGGAATACAAAAAACTAATAAAATGACCTTCTAGTAATAAAAGGTATCTTTCTTCGCGATAAATGGTACCTTCTAGCAATAAATGGTCATTTTAAAATGAAATAAATGACCTTCTAGTAATAAAAGGTGTCTTTCTTCGCGATAAATGGTACCTAATATTGGCAATAAGTACGTTTTGAGCGAAAAATGGGGCGGTGTAAATAAAGAATGAGCAAATAGGCAGATTGAAACTAGTAGAAAATAGACAATTGTAGCTGTATTGAAGCGACAAATAGTTAAACAGCTATGTGGTACAACAATACGAAATGTACATACCTATAAAAAAATTGTTTTGGTTTATTCCCTATATTCGCTAGCGAACGGAAGCAAGGCGTATGTTTTAAGGTTTAGGGTTTAATAGAAACATGCGGCAATGCAAGCGTTGCCTGCCATTATAAATCGACACTCAATGACAAAATATTTATTTGCTTTATCACTTTTATTTTCTCAATGTTCATCAGGACAGACATTTGCTGATTACGCAAAACTTGGCTTTACAGCCCAGCAAAATAAAAATTATCAAGAAGCAATAACGCAATATTCAAAAGCACAAAAACTCGAACCACATAACATTGACATCAATCGGAGAATTGGTTTGATGTATTATTATTTGCCAAAGTATGACAGTGCATTATTTTACTACAACCTTGTATTGACTGACAATCCAAACGATAGCATTTCATATTATCAGAGAGGATTTGTTTACTTGGACAGTGGCGAATACCAAAAGGCAGTTAACGATTTTACAACCGCATTTGACTTTAGCAAAACAAGTGCTGACGCTTGTTTTAATATTGGTAAAAGTTATTCTGGACTTGGCAATTTTAATAAAGCTATTGAATATTATAAAATGACTTTGACACTTTTACCGAATGATAAAATTTCATTTTATGAAATTGGTTATTCCTATGCATCCAGTTCGGTTCCGAACAAAGACAGTGCATTGAAATATTATAATAAAGCTATTGAACAAGATAAAAATTATTATGACCCATATTTTAATCGTGGGCTTTTATATGCCAAACAATTCAAAGACCTAAAAAAAGGACATCAAGATTTAGAAAAGAGCATCACAATCAGACCTAAAAACCAGTTATCTTATTTGTACAATGGACTACTTTATTTTGACGAAAAAGAGTTTGGAAAAGCAAAGGATATGTATGATAAAGTAATTCTACAATATCCAGATTATGCTCAAGCGTATTATGAAAGAGCACGAGCGTGGTATGGAATTGGAATTCTTAATATGGTTTGTAAAGACTTAGACAAAGCAGAAGCATTAGGATTTGCACAAGCGACAGAAGGCAAAAAGCAGCTTTGCAAATAATAACGGCAGGCAACATTAGGTTTGGCATTATTGGGGCTTGACGAATATTGCCTCAGCATTTGTTCTTTATTGTACTTCAGTTCGGGCTTGACGTTATAAATTTGGCTTATGAATAAAACATCAGCAATATTGCAATCATTGGGCTTTGGTTATGGGCAGACGGAATGCTAATTCCCCAACAACGCCAAGCCTTTTTCGTTGTACGCCATAGATACAGACACCCTAAAACTAAAGCCAGTTTCTTTTAAACGAAACTTTCCGTATATTTGCCATTGTAATAAAAAAAATGGACA
>CAISCV010000312.1 GCA_903883945.1 uncultured Chitinophagaceae bacterium
ACTTACTCCAATTCTTTAATTGCTTTCTTAAAAGAGACAATAATTAAGTACCTGCTAATGCTAATTGGTTACCTTGCGAACCTAAGCAAATTGGTTTATAATGCAAAGCAATACAAAAGCCCCTTCTTACCTAGTAGGTTTACTCAAAAATAAGTGTCCAAGATGTCGGGAAGGTGATTTGTTTCTTTCCAATGAACCCTATAATCTAAAAGGTGGAAAGAACGTTAAGATGTATGATACATGTTCTTCTTGCGGCCAACCTACCGAGTTGGAAGTTGGCTTTTACTATGGCACCAGTTATGTTAGCTATGCGCTTACGGTAGCATTCTCTGGCTTTTCTTTTGCGGTTTGGTTTTTTACAATTGGCTTTGGACTAGAAGATAACCGTATTTTTTGGTGGCTAGGGCTCAATGCATTTGTTCTAATGCTACTGATGCCTCTTTTCATGCGCGTGAGTAGAACACTTTGGTTGAGTTGGTTTGTGAAATACGATGACAAATGGCAAATGACTAAGCCAAAAGAGGTAGAACGTATTGTACCCGAACAGATGGGTAATTGGTAATGACTATTTTCCGGTAACTTCTTTTAATATATTTATCAGACGGGTATTTACTGTCTCGAAGTTGGAATAGCCATTAGATACCAGATAAAATTTACTTTCCCCTGTCTGCAACAACAAACAAGGATATCCTTTTACTTGCAATTGTTTGCACAACTGAAATTCGTAATAGGCTTTTTCTTTAAATTCTTCACTTTCAAGTTTCGTATAGAATGCTTCTGGCTGAATCCCATACTTATCTATCAGGTGTCGGTAGCTTTCATTGTCTGTAAGGTCTCTACCTTCATAGTGCAGGGCATATTGCAAATCGGCAGCAAATGCAACTTGTTTTTCGGGATAGTACTCCTTTAGAATACACATGGCAATAGCAGGTTTCTCGCTGTTTGGGTACCAATCGCTGTTATCAGGGTTTTTTATGTGCCATAGGTAGTCTTCACCAAATTCAACGCCTGTATATTCTTCTACTGTTTTGTAGGCACCTTCTATAAAGCTTGCTGTTATGCCAATATGCACTGGTTTTTCGGGTAATATCATACCTCCACTCAGTACTTCGATGGGTACATATTTGCTGTATTCAGCATCTATTTGTTGTATTACTTTACTAAAACCATAGCACCATCCACAATAAGCATCGTAACAATAAAACAAAACGGGATTAAACATAGGGGCAAATGTCGTGCTTTTATTTTAAGTATAGTTGTCATAATAGGGTTTGCAACACATTCTTATTTCTCCCCCTTGCCAAAAATGCAACGCATATCTATTTGGTCTATAGTATTGGTTAGTGTATGACAGGAGTCACTAGACTTCGAGATATTTATGGACTAGTTGGTTATAAATATCCTTACAACCTAGGTTGCCGCTAATTGCCAGTAAATGTTGGTGTAAAATATCCTCATTGGCTCAAACATTATTTCATCATCCATCTATTTCCAACAATAAACTTACTTCCAGCAATAAGACAGTAATGTCTTTTTTAATTATTTTCCAAATTAATTCATTGTCTATCGTGTCATAAGCGTGGATTACTTTATTTCTCAAAGCAACAATTACTTTTTTGTACGAAATTGGTATTTCACTATCTATTTTCAATCGTTTATTCATAGCCTCACCAATAATACTTATTTCGCGCTCCAAAGCCCGTCTTTTGGTAAAATTGGCTAAGTACACACCTATAAGCACTACTCATAAGCCTATTATCTATACAATAAGCCTTAAACACATTACTATAACTTTCACAATGTATAGTTGAACCCTTAAATACGGGAATATTAGAAAAAATAGGATAATTTTCCTAGGAATATGATAATTTCTCAAGGAATACGGGAATTTTCACAAAAAGGCAGGAATATTCTAATAATTACGGGAATATCCCAAAAATTACGGGAATTTCTCAAGAAATATAATAATTTCTCAAGGAATACGGGAATTTTCATAAAAAGGCAGGAATATTTCAATAATTACGGGAATTTCTCAAGGAATACGGGAATTTTCATAAAAAGGCAGGAATATTCTAAAAATTACGGGAATTTTCGAA
>CAISCV010000313.1 GCA_903883945.1 uncultured Chitinophagaceae bacterium
CAGTTTTAAAAAAATAACGCAAATTGATTTTGCTTATTTTATGGGTTACCTACAAATAAATTAAAGCCTATTATTTATGCGAATCAAGGGTTGAAATAAGCCTTGATAAGTGCCGTAGGCACTAAATATTGGTAGAACATGTATGAATAAAATTGGCTAAAGTCCCGTTAGGGACGACATATCATTAAAAAATTATACAGGAAACGTAATTTAAAACACCAACCTTTAATATATGTCGTGCCTACGGCACTTTGAACCCTCCTTTTGTTAGATTACTACCAATATTTCGTACCTAAAGGTACTTTCAACCCTTGATTTGCATTATATACTATCCTTTATAAGTAAAAATGAAAATTCACAACTTTGTGAACTTTTCTTATATATTTGCAACTCATTTAACCAATGGAAATACATTTCAACAATCAATTATTGATAGATTTATTTGAGGGTAACAAGGTGAATGATAAAGAATTTCGCTAAAATCCAAGCTTAATAAAACAATATATTAAGGCTGTAAACAAACTAAGGGCTGTAGCCAAAGTTGAGGAGTTGTATCAATTTGGAGGTCTAAATTATGAAAAACTCAAAGGCAATTTAAAAGGTTATAGTTCGGTGAGGATAAACATACAATACAGATTGATATTTGAAGAAGTAGCGAGCAATACGGAACCTTTTGAAGTTATTTTATTTAAGTTAGAAGAAATAAGCAAGCATTATCAATAATATATTGCATCAGAAGACAACTGAATTAAAAACTGTCAATTAATATGAATAAGAATATTAAGCAATTAGTACCTGCAACCGCTATTCATCCCGGCGAAATATTGAAGGATGAATTAGACGCAAGGGAAATTAAACAAAAGGATTTTGCAGCATTAACTGGCATTCAGATAACGCAATTAAACGAAATAATCAAGGGTAAAAGGGGCATTAATGCTGATACTTCATTGGTGGTAGGAAAGGCACTAAATATGAATCCATCTATTTGGTTAAATATGCAAAGTAATTATGAGTTAGATGCAGCCAAGATAAATGAAAAAAATGCTGCAAGGCTCGAAGCACTTGACCAATGGGAAATGATAAAGCCCTATGTACCCTGGCAATATTTTAAAAAAGTTGGTGCGTTAATGGGCAATCCAGTAGCGGATATTCCCACTTTAAAAAAAATATATAATGTAAATAACTTTGATCAATTGGCAACAGTTTATAGCCAAACAAATTTCCCTCTTTTTAGAAAATCAGATAAATTATCCATTGATAAAATTAATATAGTAGGCTGGGTTAAATTGGTTAATCATAAAGCATCTGTTTTAAAAGTCGCAGAATTCAACAATCAATTGCAGGCAGAATTGGTAGAAGAACTTAAGTACGTTTTCAAAGAGAACAAAAAGACCATTGAAAAATCTGCTGATGTTTTAGCATCTTATGGTATAAAATTAATTGTGCAGACACACCCTGAAAAATGTGCGGTAGATGGCTTTTCTTTTTGGAGCAATGGCAACCCTGCAATAGGTATTAGTTTGCGACACAAGCGCATTGACAATTTTGCATTTACAGTGATGCACGAGCTTGGTCATATTTTTCTACACCTTGTAAATAATAGCACTGGAGAATTTATTGATTTTGATATTCAGTCAGCAGATTATAAAACTAGCATTGAAGAAGTTGAAGCAGATGATTTTGCCAGAAATCTATTGATAGGAAAAAATCAATGGATTGAATTTATGGAAGACCATCCTCATTTTTCAGAAACTGATATTTTAAAGTTTGCCGATAAAGAGAAAACACATCCGGCAATAGTATTTGGCAGATATTGCTTTGAGAAGAACAAGTTTGCTTTCAAAAATTCAATTGACAGAAGCCTTAACTAAACAACCATTATGAGCAACAATACATCAAGCATAGTCAGTAAAGTATGGAGTTTCTGCAATCCCCTAAGAGATGTGGGTGTGGGTTATGGCGATTATTTAGAACAGCTAACCTATTTGCTATTTTTAAAGATGGCAGATGAATATGCTAAGCCACCACATAACAGAAAACTGCCGATACCTAACGAATACAACTGGGAAAGTTTAACCCATAAAAAGGGGGCAGAACTAGAATTGCATTATGCCACTTTGCTGAGAGAACTAAGCACAGCCAAAGGGATTTTGGGGCAGATTTTTACGAAGAGCCAAAATAAGATACAAGACCCTGCCATGCTTGCCAAAATCATTGATATGATTGACAGCGAAAAATGGCTGGTGATGGGTGCTGATGTGAAAGGCGATATTTATGAGAGGCTATTGGAGCAAAATGCACAGGACGTTAAGAGTGGTGCAGGACAATACTTTACACCTCGCCCTCTAATCCGTGCAATGGTAGAATGTATGCAACCACAACCATTGAAAACCATTGCCGACCCAAGTTGTGGTACAGGTGGTTTCTTTTTGGCTGCTTACGATTATATAGTTGCCAATAACAAGCTGGACAAAGCCCAAAACACTTTCCTGAAAATGGAAACCTTTTATGGTAATGAGATTGTTGCAGGCACGAGACGATTGGCATTGATGAATTTGTTCCTGCATAATATTGGCGACATAGAAAGTGATAATTTCATTTCTCCTGCCGATGCCTTAATTGCAGCTTCGCCCACTACCTACGATTATGTGTTAGCCAATCCACCCTTTGGTAAAAAGAGTTCTCAAACCTTTACGAATGACGAGGGAGAGCAAGAAAAGGATGATTTAACCTATAACCGTCAGGACTTTTGGGCGACTACGAGTAATAAGCAATTGAACTTTGTGCAGCATATACGTTCCATGCTGAAAACAACAGGAATGGCTGCGGTGGTGCTACCCGATAATGTGTTGTTTGAAGGCGGTGCAGGCGAAACGGTACGCAAGAAATTGTTGGAGACAACAGACCTGCATACCATTCTGCGTTTGCCGACCGGTATATTTTATGCGCAAGGGGTAAAAGCTAATGTTGTTTTCTTTGATAATAAACCTGCTAGTAAAGACCCTTGGACAAAAGAGGTGTGGGTGTATGATTACAGAACGAATATTCACCATACACTAAAGAAAAACCCTCTAAATATTGATGTGCTGAAAGATTTTATTGCTTGTTACCATCCTGCAAACAGGCATCAGCGTAAGGAAACTTATGATGCACAAACCAATCCTGAAGGGCGTTGGAGAAAGTTTAGCTATGAAGAGATTATAGCAAGAGATAAAACAAGTCTGGATATATCGTGGCTGAAAGATAAATCATTGGCAGACCTTGATAACCTACCCGACCCAGATGTATTGGCAGAAGATATCATTGAAAACTTAGAAGCTGGTTTGGCAAGTTTTAGAGAAATTATGGTTAGTTTAGGAAGTGGTAAATAGAGTAGTAACCTCTTTTGAAGGAGTTTTCCATTGGATTGATTGGAGTGAGTGGGGAAATTAGGGTTAACTGGTATGAAAGGAAGGAAAATAATGCGCAATGCAATATGTACAAACATGTAAACTTTTTTTAGGAAGAGACACTACTTTGCCCTTACGGGCAGCTTAAACCACTCCGCCCTGCGGGCACCCCTCGAGAGTGGAATTGCACCCTAAATATGTCTCACCATTAACCCCTTTACAACTCGCCGGTATCAATTATCTTTGCTCACGCAAATTTTACCTGCCCTGCAAGCGGGACTTAAATTTATAATTATGGCAGTAGCATTATACAATCGCACCAGTAGCGAGGAACTAAAGCAACGGATGTTGCAAGAAACAGAACCACGTACCACCATCAGCTTCTACAATTACTTTCTAATAGAAAACCCCAAAGAGTTTAGAGACTTCCTCTATCTTAATTTAGACAAATTAGGTGTCTTCGGTCGTATCTATATTGCCAACGAAGGCATCAACGCACAGATAAGTGTGCCAACCAACAACTTCGAGGCATTTAAAACCTTTCTGTATTCGATAGAAGCACTCAATAACCTTCGTATAAATATTGCAGTAGATGATGATGGCAAAAGCTTTTGGGTACTAAAGATAAAAGTGCGGGAGAAAGTAGTAGCAGACGGCATCAACGACCCTACTTTTAGCATGGAGAACAAGGGTAAATATGTAAATGCCCAACAGATGAATGCACTATTGCAAGAAAAAGATACGATAGTGATAGATATGCGCAACCACTATGAATATGAAGTGGGTCACTTTGTGAATGCCCTCGAAATACCCTCAGATACCTTTAGAGAACAACTCCCCATGGCAGTTGATATGATGAAGGGTAAGGAGGATAAAAACATCATTATGTATTGTACAGGAGGTATTCGTTGCGAAAAGGCGAGTGCCTACATGCTTCACAACGGCTTTAAAAATGTTTTTCACCTAGAAGGCGGTATCATCAACTATGCACAGCAAATAAAAAAAGAAGGGATTGACAGTAAGTTTATAGGAAAGAACTTTGTTTTCGACAACAGGCTAGGTGAACGGATTACAGAAGAGGTCATTGCCAAATGTCACCAATGCGGGCAACCTGCCGATACACACACCAACTGTAAAAATGATGGATGCCACCTATTGTTTATCCAGTGCGACCGTTGTGCCGCTACCTATGAAGGTTGCTGTACAGAAGCTTGTCAGACAATTTACAACCTGCCCGAAGCAGAACAAAAGAAATTACGAGAAGGCATCGACAAGGGCAATATGGTGTTTAACAAAGCAAAAGCAAGGCTGAGACCAAAACTAAATGAGGAATAGTGAGTCGTGAATGGTGAGTGTAACAACATAATTATATTTGGAACGCCATTTGTATTATACAACAAAAATAAAAACAATGAAAAGAATATACAGCCTGATTGTCGTGTTGCTAGTTACTATCAACCTTACTGCTTTAGCACATACAACACAAAACACCTGGCCCAAAGAAATCCCCTTAACAAACGGCGGTAAAATTGTAATCTATCAACCTCAACCAGAAAGCCTGAACGGGGTAGTGTTGTCTGCAAGAGCGGCCGTATCTATTGCCACCACAGCAGATGCAGACCAAACCTTTGGCGCCATCTGGTTTGATGCAACTTTACAAACAGATAAAGATGCCCGTATAGGCACCTTAGAAAGATTGGTTATTAAGGAAGCAAAGTTTCCTGCCATAAAAGACAGGGCTCAGTTGCAACAATATACAAGCCTTTTGGAGAATGAAATTCCTAAATGGAACCTACAGTTTTCACTAGACCAGTTACTCACCTCTGTACAAAAGACCAATGAACTGAATGAACCTAACTTAAAGAATGAAGCGCCTGTTATTATTTACAGAGATCGCCCGTCTACCCTGATCGTATTAGACGGTCAACCCAAGTTGCAAAAAGACAACCAAACCGGAATGCAAAAGGTGGTTAATACTCCTTCTACTATTGTCTACAACTCCGATGATAACTTATACTACTTATATGGGGGTGGGTTGTGGTACAATTCCAGAAATGTGTTGAATGGATGGAGTTATGTGGCCAGTCCTCCCTATCGGATCCAGCAACTAGATGCCCAGATTCAACAACAAACTACAAAAAAGGAGGCTAACAACAACAACAACCAGGACAAACTCTCTACGCCCACTGAGATTATTGTAAGCACCGAACCGGCGGAGTTGATACAAACAGAAGGTGCCCCATCTTATCAAACCGTTGAAGGCACCAGTTTATTGTATGTAGATAATAGTTTGAATGATATTTTTAAAGACATCAATACCCAACAAAACTACATATTGATTGCAGGTAGGTGGTATACCTCATCCTCTTTAAAAGGAGGATGGAGCTATGTACCCGCTGCTCAACTGCCTGCCGATTTTGCTAAAATACCAGAAGGAACAGAAAAGGACGGGGTGCTATCTAGCGTAGCAGGTACCAAAGCAGCAAATGAAGCTTTGATGGATGCACAGATACCTCAAACAGCCAAAGTAGATAGAAAAACAGCTGCCACAAATGTTACCTACGATGGTAGTCCCCTATTTAAATCTATTAATGGAACCAATCTTTCTGTAGCTGAAAATAGTAGCACCACCGTTTTAAGGTCAAATTTAAATGGCATGTACTACGCAGTTGATAATGGCATCTGGTACATCAGTAATAATCCCGAGGGGCCTTGGCAGGTATCTACCGAAAGACCATCCGATGTAACAAACATCCCCGCCGATAACATTGCTTATAACACCAAATATGTTTATGTATATGATTATTCAGATGAGTATGTATATACAGGTTATACCCCGGGTTATCTTGGTTGCTATGTATATGGCCCAACAGTAGTATGGGGTACGGGCTGGCATTATCGCCCTTGGTACAGACATCATTATTATCCAAGACCTTATACCTGGGGCTTTGGAATGGCCTATAACCCTTGGACAGGTTGGAATATGGGTTATGTTTCGGGATATAGTATCGGATATGATTATTCAGATTATGACGACTATTCATATGGTTGGTTTGGACCACGTGCCTATCATCCTGCCTACAGAGCATGGGGATATAATGGTGGATTTTATGGAAGAAGTACAAGAGTCATTAATCAACCAAGAATGATGATTAACAGACCTGTTTATATCACCTCCAACACCAACCACCACGACATCAGGAATGTATATATTGACAGAGACCACAGTAACAATATATATAACCATGTTCAGGGAGTGAGAACCATTGACATTATAAGAAGACCAGGCGCACTAGATAGAGGTAACAATGGAGCAAGAGAAGGCGTAAGCGGTAATGAAAACAATCATCCGGTAACGATACACCCACAGGGAATTAACAATGAAGGCGGTAGAAACAACAATCGTTTTAACAACCCTAATTCCCCTCTAATAAACCCAACCAATACCGACCACAATCGGGGAAATATCGATGTGAATGGCAGAAACAACAAAGTAATTAACCAAGATAACAATGCGGGTTCACCACAGCAACGGCCTCAGTGGAATAATGATGCAAATCATCCAATGGCAGCACCTAGCAAGGTAGAAAATAATATTGCTACAGACAAACAAGGGAATGTGTATAAAATTGAGAATAATGGTAATATTCAACAACACATGCCAGATAGAACCTGGCAACCAGCACCACCGGCAAAGACTCCTGCTGAGGTAAACAATATTCAACAACAAAGGGATAGAGGAAATATACGAAGTGAAAATTTTTCACCTTCTAGTTCAGCACCAATTCAAAGGGTGCAGCCTCAACCTCAACCTCAGCCTCAAAGGCCTCAAACTGTTCAGCCACAACCACAACGGCCTCAACCTGTTCAGCCGCAAAGTCGTGGAGGTGGTGGAGAGGACAAACGTAGACCAAGGTAAATTTAGGCTTGATTGTATTTAGTTAGTATAATTTTATTGACTGATTATTTCTGATGGAATATACCAATTCAATAGTGTCCTAAACATTTTAATATTTATATTAATCCTACTGTTAGAGGTGCTAAAACTTTAATTTTCAGAAAAGAACCCCCTGTGGGCTAATTTTATCCTTTTCTAAGTGTTCTTCAAAAGGTTTGTCGAGCCAC
>CAISCV010000314.1 GCA_903883945.1 uncultured Chitinophagaceae bacterium
GAAAGCAGGTGATAATTGTTTTATCAGAGAAGGAATCTATCACGAAACGGTAACGCCTGTAAATAGTGGGTCAAAAGAAATGCCTATCCGCTTTCAAGCTTACAAGGGTGAAAATGTAATATTAGATGGAACAAAGACCATCACTAATAATTGGAAACCTTACAAGAATGGTATCTACAAAACAATAGTGGAAGCTGCTAAAATTGAACAACTATTTACCAATACCCAAATGATGACCGAAGCTAGATGGCCTAACTGCCCCATAGAACAAATCTTTGACCGAAGTAATTGGGCACCTACTCAAACGGGTAGTGAACATGGTAAACTAGTTAGTGATGCTGTGGCTAAAACGGGTATCGACTGGACGGGCGCGATGGCTTACCTGAATGTGGCACACCAGTGGTGGACTTGGAACCGACCTATTACAAAACACACAAAGGGTTCTAACGAATTGTTTTATGATGCCAACTTAGTTGGATTATGTGATTATACACCTGAATATCATGATAAGAAATGGCTAGACAAAAAGTGGGGCGATGATTATTTCTATCTCTTTGGTAAACTAGAAGCATTGGATGTACCTACAGAATGGTTCTTTGATGAAAAGACACATGAACTATATTTCTTTCCACCTGATAAAAAGAAACCAAAAGACTTAACCATCAGCTACAAAACCGATAACTATGGGTTTTATGCCAAGGAAAAGGAATATATCGAGGTAGAGGGCATTAACTTCTTTGCCACCACTTTCTTGTTAGAGAAATGTAATTATTGCAAGGTCACCAACTGCAACCTTAAATATCCTACCTACTCTAGAACCATCACCGAATATGATGCGGATAGAAAAGAATCGATTATTACCAAAATAACTGGCGACCATAATACAGTTGATAAGATAGCACTCTCCTATTGTGACAATATGGGGTTAATGGTGATGGGAAATGATAATAAGGTAAATAATAGCATTATCCATGATGTAAACTGGTCTGGAACACTGATTTATCCTGCCCTTCAATTGTCGGCAAGTCCTTATTTGGGTGTAAATTGGTTTAATACCATTCAGTATCCACCCACTCCGGTAACTCTCGAAAACAATGAGGTGACTTCCTACGGAAATGTGGCTAGTAATAACACCCTTTATAATTGCGGCAATGCCTTATTGGTTTATCAGGCAGCTAACAGTGTAATTGAATATAACCATGTTTATGATGGTGGAAAAGCGGCAAGAGATGTATCCTTAATTTATGGTTGTTGGCCATTTTCTAGAGGAAGTGAAGTACGATATAATTGGGTACATGGCTGCGTTACCGATGGTTGGGAGGGCGTAAAAGGAGATGGTGGAATGGGTATCAGAGCGGATGATCAATCAAGAAATAACAGTATTCATCACAATGTAGTGTGGAATATAGGTGGTGAAGGAATTGTAGCTAAAGGCGAATACAATTTAGTTTATAATAATACACTGTTTGATATTAAAGGGAAAAGTAAACAAAAGCTCTATATCATTTTAGATCAAATTCCTGAACCTATTAAAATATGGGCTGCACAATGGCCGCAACTTCAAAAGCAGAATCAATGGAGTAAGGTGTTTAATAATATCACACTAAATATTGCTACTTCACACAATATTAAAGATACCACCCAAGATGCAGGATCGAATATCTTTAATAATTATAGAAAGGAAGAACAGACATCTCAGTTGGTTGATAAATATAATTTCGACTTTAGGTTGAAGGATGGAAGTGATTTGATTGATAAGGGCAAGGCAGTAACAAACGACAAGTTCTTTGGTAATGCCCCTGATATTGGTGCTTATGAATATGGAGAACCTAAATGGACAGCAGGTGCTAAATGGGAAGAAAACAATGATTGGTTAAAGATGCTTCTGCCAACAAAAGATAAGAAATAGATACGCCAAAGGAAGACTTCGCTTTGAGCGAAGCCTTCCTTAATTAAATATTACTAAATGAAATTACTCAAAAGATTATCCCAGTTACTATTTACAGCCCTCCCAATCATGGCAGTCGCTACTGAAATTCATGTTTCCCCAAAGGGTAATGATACCAATCCGGGTACTGTTGATAAGCCTTTCCGTACCATTCAAGCTGCGGTGAATAGGTTGAATCCGGGGGATGAATGTATTGTACATAATGGAATCTATCGGGAAAGTATCGAAATACCTTTGTCGGGTAATGCAGCTGCACCCATTACCATTAAAGCCGCAAAGGACGAACATCCAATTATTTCAGGTTTGGATGTATTGAATTTGAAATGGAATACCACCGATAAAAAGGGAATCTATGTAGCAGATTACAAAAACAGCAATTTCGAACAACTCTTTATGGATGGCAAACCCATGTTGGAAGCACGTTGGCCAAACGTTCCGAGGGACAAGAACGGCGATTGGAATTTCTTTTCCCCCGATGTATGGTCAACAGTTGATCCTACTGGCAATAGTTACGGCACTATCAAGGATAAACATTTGGCGGCTATGGGATGGAATATTACCGGTGCAACAGCAGTTTTGAACGTATGCCATCAGTATTTTACTTGGACAAGAATAGCAGAGGGTCATGTTGCAAGAAGTGATAGTTTCAATTACCCTAAAGACCTTGGTAAGAGTATCAAGCCTAAAGATGAATCAGGTGCAACGCTAGTATTTAACGATGATCGTTATTATTTAGTTGGCAAGAAAGAGTTTTTGGATACACCCGGAGAATGGTACTATGATGCCGATAAACAGCAGCTTTATATTTGTATGACAGAGGGGGAAACTCCCGAAAAGAAACAGGTTGAAGTTAAAACTAGATATTATAGTCTCACCGCTGGTGCTGATAAAAACTACCTGATTGTTGATGGTATTACCTTTTTTGGTACTGCTTTTAAGTTTGGAAAAGATTATAACAGTAGGAGTAACAATATTCTTTTCTCCAATAACCATGTTTTGTATTCTTCCTATACGGATAATTTCTCCTTAGATGTGGGTGACAAAAAAGCTAAACTAGACAGAAACTTTCCAGTTATAAGTGCCGATTATGCCACAATCATTAATAATGTGTTTGCTTATGGCACCTTGAATGCCTTGTTGGTCAATGGTAAGTATGCCCTTATCGAAAACAATACATTCCACGACTTCGATTACAATTCTTCTCTTACCTGCCCCATGTTGGAGGTGAATAAAAGTTGGCCAGGCTATGTTGATAAAGGTGGTGAAGCAATTATAAGATACAACACATTATACAACAGTGGCGGCATTATCACTCAAGTGGCAATGAATGATAATGAAGTTTATATGAATGATTGTTACAATGCCTTCCGTGCAGCTTGGGGTGGTAATAAAGATGCTTCTGCCCTCTACACGCAAAATGTATTTTGTCATGGCACCCGTATGCACCACAATTGGGTACACGATAGTTATTCAGGAACGCCACCACATCCTTGGGGTGGAGGAATGGGAATTAGGGGTGATGATAAAACAGCAGGGCTAACTGTTGACCACAACGTAGTTTGGAATACAGGCAGTGCGGGTTTGGAATTAAAGACGCCCGATAATCCTACTTCCGACCAGATAAACAAAATATTTAACAACACGGTATTCAAGCACAGTTATTATAATCCTGTAAAGAGTGGGTTGATTATAGTGACCGAGCAAAATCAAAATGAATACAGCTTCGTGTCTAATAACTTATCGCAAACCATTTATGGACATTGGTTTGCAAAGCCTCTTGGAAAGCTGGCTGAATATAGTAATAATTGTACAGGAGAGGTGGTAGAATCTGTTTTAGAAAATCCTAATCAGCTAGATTTCAGACCAAAGAGTACTGCTGCCAATGTGCTGGATAAGGGGAAGGTTTTGGATGGATATACTACTTCTGTCTTTGGTACTGCACCAGATATTGGTGCGTATGAAAGAGACGATAGTGTTTATTGGATTCCAGGTAGAAGAGAAGCGAAAGCGACCTATCCGATTGTTGCCGATGGTTCAACGGTTGCTGTGGATAGGGATGTATTGATGTGGCGACCTGCTTATAACGCACTTGGGCACAACGTTTATTTTGGCACCGATAAAGATAATTTGAAATTAAAGGGAGGTTTCCTTTATGAAAACAATGTACTCAAATTACCTAAACTGGTTGCTGGCAAACAATACTTCTGGCGTGTGGATGCTGTTATGAAAGATATGTCTGTGGTTAAAGGGGATGTTTGGGGTTTTACCACAACGTCTAAATAAGTTACAAGTTGCCTCATAAATATAGAATTACTGAATTTAACTATAACTATGAAAAGTATACTATTTATATTTTTAATACAGGCATTAGGTTATTTACCTTTCGCACAATCCACCCTTTTTAAGGCAGGCGACAGGGTTTGTTTTGTAGGTAATAGCATCACTGCAGGGGGCGGTTTTCACCATAATATCTCCTTATATTATACCACTAGATTTCCAAATCAACCCCTTACATTCATTAATTGTGGTGTTCCTGGAGACCAATGTTATAATGTATTGAAAAGGATGAATTCGGACATATTGATTCATCATCCTACTTACGCAGTAATAAAATTGGGGATGAATGATGTAATGCGAAAATATTATGGGTCAATTCCAACCAATAATGTAGATACATTGAGACTAAGAGAAAATGCCATCAATGTATACAAAGAAAAATTTGATAGTATCATACATATCTTTTTATCCAAAAATATTAAGGTCATACTTCAAAAGCCTACCATCTACGACCAAACAGCTATTATCAAAAAGGAAAACAACTTTGGTGTAAATGACGCCTTGAAAGTTTGTGCAGATTACATTCAGACTTTGGCAGATAAATATCAATTACCCGTTGTGGATTATTGGACTATCTTGAACAAAATAAATACCGATTTGCAAAAAAAAGAGGCTAGTGCTACCATTATAGGACAAGACAGGGTGCATCCAGGTGCAGAAGGTCATTTGATTATGGCTTATCAATTCTTAAAAACCACTAACTCTCCTAAATATGTTGCACAAATAATTATTGATAACAACACTAAGCGTAGTAATCAGTTAAGCACAAACTGCACTTTAAAGAATGTAGAGGTCAAAAAGGGGGGATTTCAATTTAAGGTAAAAGAAAATGCCTTGCCATTCCCAATATCTGATGACCAAAAACAAGGTTTGGAGTTAGTGTCTTTTATTGATGATTTATCAGTAGAACAACTTGTAGTCAATCATTGTACTGCCAATAAATATGAGCTAACAATTGACGATAGTATTATTGGCTTCTTTTCTGCTGCTGAATTATCAAAGGGTATAAATCTTTCAAATTGTCATAATACACCACAATATCAGCAGGCAAATACGGTGAAAACAATTTTGAATAAGTTATGGAAGGATGAATCTGATATAAGAACAATAGCTTTTGTAGAATATAATACCTTGAACACCTTTCAAGGAAATTTGAATGATTTAGGAGCTGTCAAAACATATTTGGATAGTGTTTACAGTAATAAGTTTTCAAAAACTGAATATGCTTCGTATTATAAATCGCAGTTTGAAAAATACCTTAAATTATGCTCAATGCGAAAGCTATTAACCGATGAAGTGGAAAAACTTCGGGTTAAAGCCTACCAGGCAGCTCAACCTGTTGAACATCAATTTGCAATTAAAGAGGTTAACTAATAATTTTTATTGATTAATACATATACTGAATACAATGATTACTCGCTCTTTTTTTTTATCGGTAACCATTATTGCTTGGGTGATTATTGCCCCTAAAAAGTCTTTTGCCCAGCAAAGTAATCGTCCCAACATCATATTCATCTTTAGTGACGACCACGCTACGGCTGCTGTTAGTGCATATGGCGATGAACGTAAATTAATTAATACCCCAAACATTGATAGATTAGCCAAAGAGGGAATGACTTTCAATCGTTGTTTGGTTACCAATGCCATCTGTGGACCAAGTCGTGCAACTGTCCTAACAGGAAAATATTCGCATCTAAATGGCTTCTATAATAATGAAACCACCCCCTTTGATGGCTCACAACAAACCTTTCCCAAGCTATTGCAAAAGGCGGGGTACCAGACTGCCCTGATTGGCAAATGGCATCTAATTAGCGACCCTACTGGTTTCGATCATTGGGAGATACTCGTTAATCAGGGACAATACTACAATCCTCCAATGATTAAAGATGGCAAAAAGGTACAATACAACGGGTATGTAACCGATGTTTTGACCGACTTATCAATAGATTGGCTGAAAAACAGGGATACCACAAAGCCTTTCTTGTTGATGTGCCACCAGAAAGCACCTCACATGCCGTGGGAACCCAACTTAAAATATCTGAAGTTTGATAACGACCGTAAATATCCTGAACCGCCAACTCTTTTTGATGATTATGGTAATAATCGTGGCTTGGCTTGGAGAGACCAGTATATGTCAATAGCCAAAACCTTCAATGATGACCACATGAAACTGAATCCTCCAGTAGATTTATACGAGGAACAGTTAAAGGAATGGAATAAATATTACGGACCTCGCAACGCAGCTTTCAGGGCGGCTAAGCTTACTAGTAAGGATAGTATCCGTTGGCGCTATCAACGCTACATGCACGACTATCTGGCTTCGTTGGTATCGGTAGATGAAAGTGTAGGTAAGATATTAGACTATCTAAAAGCAGAAGGATTAGATAAGAATACTATTGTAGTTTATTCTAGCGACCAAGGGTTTTTTCTGGGAGAACATGGTTGGTTTGATAAGCGTTGGATATTAGAAGAATCCTTGCGCACCCCGTTTATTGTTCGTTGGCCGGGTGTGGTTAAACCAAGTAGTAAGAATGACAAAATAGTTTCTTTGTTAGATGTGTCAGAGACTTTTGTTGATGTAGCAGGACTTCCAAAAGCTACCGATATGCAAGGAAGCAGTCTCGTGCCGTTGCTAAAAGGCGAAAGCCCTACTAATTGGCGCAATAGTTTTTATTATCATTATTACGAATATCCCCGTTGGCATAGGGTTCGTCCACATTATGGGGTGATTACGGATAGATATAAGTTAGTTCATTTCTACAAGCCAGATTTGGACCAATGGGAGTTATATGATTTAAAGGCAAACCCAAAAGAGACTATCAATTATATCAATGTGCCATCTTATGCCAAAACAATTGCTAAACTAAAAGCTGAACTATCTAGGTTAGAGAAACAATTGAAAGTGCCACCAATAAGTGAAGAACACCGTTCCGATTATGGTAGTGCACCTTTCGATGATCCTGCTTTGATGCCTTTAAATAGTCAGAAAAAGAAGGGTGAACATTAGAATTTTGTAAATTTATCAAAAGCTTACTTCGCTTTTATAATATTGACTAAAAGTAGGAGGTAAATACCAATGCGTTTATTCAATATCATAAAAATATGTTCAAGACAATAAAGCGATTAATCAATAAATCATAATGCAATTAAAATCACCCATACAAACAATTTACTTTTATAAAACTTAAACATTTTTTAAAAATAATTCTGTTGTTGGTTTATATTTTATTCAAGCAAAATAAATTGTGAAAACCGTTTTGAGAGTAAATAGTGTCATTTTGCCCCTTTTTTGGGCTTTTTTATTTGTCAGACCTACAGCGACTTACAAAAAAGCGGAGACCTACAAAACTCAAATTTTGTAGGTCTCCGCTTTTATAGTTATAAGTGGTTGTATCCTCTTAAACCGTACTTCCCTCAGCCCCTTCAGGTTTCACAAAAGGAACATCGTGTGCTACTTTAGCCACCTTCGCATCTAATCTAGCCTTCTTTTTGGCAGCCAATGCAGCTTTCTCACTTGCAATTATCGTAGCAAGGGTTTCCTTAAATGCCACTTCCTGTTCAGCAGTCATCACACCCGGTACCAATGCAACCGTATAGTTGTTTGTTTTACCCCTCAATATATTCACGGTCTTAATTGCAGATATGTACCCTTTTTTAGTAAAGGTTGCTGTTGCACTACCAGCAGAAACCGTTGCAAAAATCATAATGCCCGCTACATTACTAGTTGGTAATTCTTTTGTCCGTGTCAACTTTCCAGCCACATTAGCCAATACGCTAGTAGTGCTAGCATCTGTAATAGTCATCACCAAAGGGGTATGATGCACATTTACGGCAGGCATAGTGCAAGCCCTCATGATGCCCGCATAAAAAGCAGGTTGTACTGTTTTATAAAGCTTAGCAAGTTCTTTAATGGTATTTACATTACTAGTGGTCAGTTTCATAGCAGTATTATATGTTTCAGTAAATACAGGGCTATTACTTTTTACCAAGGTACTAGACCCCTTTGTGGTATCATACGTATTTATCTTCTTTAAGAAATCGGTTAATTGTGCCGGTGTTAAATAATCGGGGGTAATCAATAATACGTTTTCACTCATTATATTATAGGCACCCATCAACCTGTTTGTACACCTCTCGATCTTTTCAGTACCAATAATGATACTAAAGTACCGCCTTTAGTCAGTTTTAATAATGAGACA